>NZ_JASCPP010000043.1:0-50516 GCF_029959745.1 Pseudomonas sp. PS01298
GGCTTGCTCGCGAAAGCGGTGCGTCAGTCGCTGGAGAGGCTGACTGGTCCACCGCCTTCGCGAGCAAGCCCGCTCCCACATTTGGGGTGTATTCCAAGGCTAGAACTTGGTCTGTACCGCCAGCTCAAACGTGCGCGGCGCGCCCAGGTAGTACGCCGGGGAGACATGGGCAAACTCGGCATAGACTTCATTCGTCAGGTTACGCACGCGACCGGTGATCGAGGTGTGTGCGTCGACCTTGTAGCGCAGGAACGTCCCGAACAGCGTGTAAGCCGGCACTGTCTGGGTATTGGCGTTATCCGCGTACACCTGTGCCACGTACCGCGCATCCACGCCGCCTTGCCAATCCTCGGCAAAATCATACGTCAGCCACACATTACCCACGCGCTTGGGCACGTTGGTAGGCGTATTGCCCTTGCGCGAGACCACCGCGCCGCTGGCGATTTTCTCGTTGAACTCGTCGTACTCGGCATCTACCCAGGCGAAGTTGCCTTCTGCCAGCAGCCTTGGCGTGATGCGCAAGGAGCTGGCCAGTTCGATGCCTCTGGACGACTGCGCGCCGACCGGAATGCTGCTGGTGGGGTCTTGCGGATCGGTAACCGCAAAATCCTTGCGCTCGATTTTGTAGGCCGCCACGGTGGCCGAGCCCCGGCCGTCCAGATAATCGAACTTGCTGCCCACTTCCCACTGTTTGCCCGTCGATACATCGAACACTTGCGTGGTGGTACTCGGTTGCTCGGCAGCGGTGCTGTATTGCACATAGACATTGGCCGAGGGGATGAACTGGTACGTCAAGCCCACACGGCCGGTCACCGGCTCCCAGCTGCGGGTGAAATGCCTTGGGTTGCTGGCGGTCACCGCGCGGTGGTTGGTGACATCCAGGTCGATGGCGTCATAACGCAGACCGGTCAGCAGCGACAATTTGTCAGTCAAACCCAGGCGATTCTCCACGAACAGCGCCTTGGTGGTGACTTCGCTGGTCTTGTCCTTGCCGAAGCTTTCCCGGGTGCGCGGGATGTCGTAGAAGTGCCCTGGATCGAAGTTGTTCGGATCCACTGTGCTGTTGCCCGACACATTCAGCGGGGTGTTGGTGGTGCTGTTGACCTTGTACTCAAAGCCGCCGGACCAGGTGGTCGACAAGCCGAAGAGGCTGTCTTCGTGGCGCAGTTCGAACTGGTTGCCGTGCTGTTCACCCTGATGACGCACCTGATAGGCAGTAGAGCGGTTCACCGCGCTGTTGTCGGCGTTGTACTGGTAGGTTTCCAGGTTGCGGTAATCGCGCTGACTGTCCAGGTGGTAGAGCGTGTTCTTCAGGGTGGTGCTGTCGTTGATACGGTAGTCGATGATCGAGCGCGCCCAGATCGTGCGTTGCTCGTAACGGCCATCGGCGACGTTGTAGTTGTTGAAACGGTTGTGCTTGTCGATCTTCAGCTCGCCGGCCTTGGGGTTGAGCACCGGCGTGCCCCAGTAGGGGCTGTCCTCGTGTTCATCCTGATATTCCAGGGCCAGCGTATGCGAAAGGTTGGGAGTGAGATCACTGAGCAGGGAAAACGCCAGGCTCCAGGCGTCGCGCTGGTCGCGATCGATGTAGCTGTGGTTGGTATTGCGGCTCACATCCAGGCGCGCGTAGTGCTGGACGTCGGCGCCAGGGTCGGTGAGCGCGTGGTTGACCCCCAAGGCCATGCCGACGGTGTCGTAGCTGCCGTAGGTCAGTTGGCCCTCGGCGGCCTGTTCCTCGCGGGTGGCCAACTTGGTCACGTAGTTGAGTGACCCCCCCACGGAGCCGGCGCCGTTGATCAGGGAGGAGGGGCCGCCGACCAATTCCACTCGGTCATAAATCCAGGCATCCACCGGTCGGGCCAGGCCCGTGGCGACGTTGATGCCATTGAACATCTGGGTGATCTGGTTGCTGGTGAAGCCACGATACGACACAAATCCGCCAAACCCCGGCGGCGCGCTGGCGTTGACGCCGGGCAGGGTGTTGGCCGCATCGCGGAAGGTCTTCGCCCCATGGCGCTCGATATCGTTGCGATTGGCAATCGCCACCGACGCCGGGGTTTCCCGCACGCTCAAGCCCAGCCGCGAAGCGACGCCGCTGGATTGGTCCAGGGCCAGGCCGGGCTCGGCGGTTTGTTCGCCATCAACGGTGGTAGGCGCCAGTTCAATGGCCCAGGTGCAGACAGGCAGGCAGCCGAAAAGGCCCGCCAACAGAGGTAAATGTTTCATGTTGAATCCTGAAAAACTTGGCTCGAAAACAACGCACGGCCGCCCGTCCTTCCTTGCGGAAACGGTGGTCAGTGCAGATCGGAACGCGAAGGATCAGGCGAGGGCGGGTGGCGCACGCGGATGGGCCGTGGGCCAGGTGAAACGGGCAGGGATGTCAGCGGCAGCAACGATCGCCGGCGGTGGCGCATGGGGTTGCGGCAACACCGCCACATTCAGGCTGGAATTGAGCGCCGGGCCCATGCCGCCGGTCGAGCACAACGGGCAACCAAACGCCTTGGACAGCGTCGGCAACTGCTCATCGGCGGAGTTGGACGGCTTGGGTGCCTGGGTACGCGGGTCGACGGTACAGAACTGCCCGCCGATGCCGTTGAGTTGCATCCCGACCATCTGCCCATGACCAATACTGCAGGCGAACACATTGAACAGGACGCAGCAATACAGCATCCAGGCAATGAGCGAGCGGTCGGCACGGGCGATTTTCATGGGGCGGCACTTTACCATCAGCCGCCGACGAAATGCCTGCAAAAAATCTCAGGGCGACTATCCTGTCTCGCATCTTTTCAGGGAGAACCGTCATGAGCTTTGTCATCGCACGATGGATCGTCGGCGTATTCACCTGTATCAGCATGGTGCACCTGTACTGGGCCGCCGGCGGCAAACTCGGCAGTCTCGCCGCCATCCCCCAACTACCCGGTGAATTCGCCAGCGGCCCACGCCCGGCGTTCAAACCCTCGGCGCTGGGGACCTTTCTGGTCGCGATGGGGCTAGTGGCGATCGCGCTGCTGGTGTGCCTGCGAGCGGGTTTGTATTTCTCGGCGGTGTCCCATGGGGCGTTGCAATGGGGAATCAGCGCGATTGCCGTGGTGATGTTTGCCAGGGCGATTGGGGATTCGGAGTTGGTGGGGTTCTTCAAGAAAGTCGGTGGGTCGAGGTTTGCGCGACTGGATACGTATTTTTATTCGCCGTTGTGTCTGGTGTTGGGGGTAGGGTTGTTGGTGGTGGCGTGGGGGTGAACTTGGCTTCGTTAGCCTAAGCCCAACTGACGCAGTCATGGTCGTCCATGTAAATCAAGAACGACAAACTTATGTCCGTCATCCTAAATGGATATCCCGTTCTTTCAGATAAAATACGTTCAAGTTGTCGGGAGTTTTCAATCGGTCGGGAAAATCGCACCCAGCGGCGTAAAAAGTTTCGCAAAGAGATATTATTAATACCTTCAACTCATCGGTGTTAAGTTTTCTGTTTTTGATCCATGGCTTTTCTAAAGCTTCATCAAGCTCTGTTTCTAAGTAAATCATTGAGTAATGCCAATGCTAGAGCGGCTTACGCGGAGTGGTTTAATCAAAAATGGCATTGGGTGAAGGGGGCGAATGGAGGCTGGCTACGGGGCATAGGAAGCCCATCATGTATTTATGAACTCAAAAAAATAATCATCAGCTCCGTTCATATAAATATTTGGTTCGCAAAGTGAAATGTATTTAGCCTTGAATTCAATTGATGCGTTTTTGTTGGTTGCTTGAAAGTAAAATTGATCCTCATTGCGTGTGATGGTCAAGAAAAACACTTTTCGGATGGGTAGGTTTTTTATTTTCAAGTCGCGAATGCCATGGCAATCAATCCCCATTCTGCAAGTGTTATAGCCTTTGCCCTCCTATTCTATCTGCAAAGAAAATAATGCGATTTTTCCAATCTCTACAGGTTTGATGAATAACTTCTCGAAGACTATATTTCTCTCTAGTTCATTCCAGTATTTCATTCTTATCCTGAAATCGTAATGTTCCTTGGCTGTGCGTAGGGCGCGAAAACAAAGCGTCCAGCTGTTGCGCAGAACCATCGCCCTGCACCCGTACTTGATAGCATCCGTGACGTCTCGGCAAAGGGCAAGGCATCGGATTCTGCCGCAGGAAAAAACCGCTGGATGAGCGGTTCCAAAAATCAGAAAAGGCCCACCCATCGAGGGAAAAGCCTCAAAAAAACACCCCCCGAAGCAACACAAAAAAGCGCCGCAGCTGATTGCAGTTGCGCTGGCAGAATGAATCTCAAATAAAAACTTCTCTCATTACTACCCGATTTCCGGACATGGCCGTCATGGTTTATAGAACCTCTCCTACACAGGATTTCCCATGTCGCGCCTCGCTCGTCCTTTGCATCCACTGGCCCTTTCAGTGGCGATAGCCTTTGCCGCCGTGCCGTTGCTGACCGTCCAGACCTCCTTCGCCGAAGAAAGCCGCGCGGTGCGTGGTTTCCAGATTCCGGCTGGCGACTTGAGCCAGGCTCTCAACAGCCTGGCCGAGCAGGCGGGCCTGGTGCTGGCATTCGACGCAAGCCTGACGCGAGGTAAGCACAGCAACGGCCTGAGCGGGCAATACGATATCGACGTGGCGCTGACCCAGTTGCTCGCCGGCAGCGGCCTGCAGGCCCTGAAGCTCTCCGCCGATCGCTACCGCCTGGAGGCCATCGCGCAGAGCGGCGGCGCCATGGAGTTGCAGGCCACCACCATCAGCGGCGCGTACCAGAGCGAAAGCCCCACCGGGCCGGTCTCCGGTTATGTCGCGACGCGCAGTTTGTCGGGGACCAAGACCGACACCGCGGTGATCGAGACCCCACAGTCGATCTCGATTGTCACCAAAGACCAGATGCGCGCGCAAAATGCCGAGAGCCTCAACCAGATCCTGCGCTACAGCGCCGCCGTGATCCCGGAAACCCGTGGCGCCACCGCGTCGCGCCTGGACCAACTGACCATTCGCGGCTTTGCCCCGGCCACCTACCTGGACGGCTTGCGGATGCCATCGAGCCGTGACGCCTTGCCACAAAAAGACGCGTTCGACCTGGAGCGCGTCGAAGTGCTGCGCGGCCCGGCCTCGGTGCTGTACGGGCAGGGCACGCCGAGCGGGGTGGTCAACATGGTCAGCAAGCGCCCGCTGGATACACCGTTCCACGAAGTGGGCGTTGAATACGGCACGTTCAACAAGAAACGCACCACCTTCGACCTGAGCGGCCCGATCGATGACCAAGGCGTGTATTCCTACCGCGTCGCCGGCCTTTTCGATGATGCGGACGGCCAGGTCGAACACACCGAGACTCGCCGCCAGTCGCTGTCCAGCGCATTCACCTGGCGCCCGGATGAGGACACTTCGCTGACCTTGCTCGGGCATTTCCAGAAGGATCCCAAGGGCGCGTCCTACGGTTCAATCCCGGCGTGGGGCTCGGTGCTGCATAGCCCGACCGGGCGCAAGATCGATGTGGATTTCTACGACGGCGAGAAGAATTTCGAAAAAAGCGACCGCGAGTACTACTCCCTCGGTTATGCGTTCGAACATCACTTCAACGATGTGTGGACGGTGCGCCAGAACGCCCGTTACCTGCGCACCGAGGGCCAGTACCGCAGCCTCTACAGCAACTACCTGTTGACGGACTACCGCACCATCCGACGCTCGACCATCGCCAGTGACGTCGACATGGATGCCTACACCCTCGACAACCAGCTGCAGGCCAAGTTTGACACCGGGCCGTTGCAGCACACGCTGTTGATGGGCCTCGATTACCAGAACACCAGCACCGACACCAAGTCCGGTTCGGGCGTTTACACCGCCGGGCCGACCCTCGACATTTTCAATCCGGTCTACGGCGCGGCCGTCCCGGTACCGGCGTACACCACGGATGGCACCTCGCGCAGCGAACAGACCGGCGTGTATCTGCAAGAGCAGATGAAGTGGGACAAGTGGGTGCTGCTGCTGGGTGGTCGCTATGACTGGGCAAGCACCGACAACAGCACGCAGACCCTGAGTACCGGTGCCAAGACCAAGTCTTCCCTGGACAGCAAGGCGTTTACCGGCCGGGTCGGCCTGGTCTACCTGTTCGACAATGGCCTGGCGCCGTATGCCAGCTATGCGGAGTCGTTCAACCCGCAGTCGGGCACCGGGTATGGCGGTTCGGTATTCAAGCCGACGGAAGGCAAGCAGTACGAAATCGGCATCAAGTACCAGCCGCCGGGCAGCAACAGCTTTATCACCGCGGCGATTTTCGACCTGCGCCAGACCAATGTACTCACGACCGACCCGGATCCGACCCACCTGTGCGGTTCCGGTCGCTGCCAGAGCCAGGACGGTGAGGTGCAGTCGCGAGGCTTTGAACTCGAAGGCAAGGCCAGCCTCAACGACAACCTGGATATCACCGCGGCCTATGCCTACCTGGATAACCGCATCAGCAAGTCCAACAGCACCGTGCGCTATGCACCGATCAGTGATATCGGCGTAGGCCCTGCCATCGACGCCGAAGGCACCACCACCTACGCGGTACCGCGCCACACCGCTTCGGCGTGGGCCGACTACACCTTTCACGACGGCCACCTCAAGGGCTTCGGCGTCGGCGCCGGCGCGCGCTATGTCGGTTCGTCCTGGGGCGATACCGCCAACACCCTGAAGGTGCCGGGCTACACGCTGTTCGACGCGGCGGTGCACTACGACATCCCGAATATCGCCAACCTCAAGGACAACCTGCGCCTGGCGCTCAACGCCACTAACCTGGCGGACAAAGAGTACGTCGCCTCCTGCTACTCGTACTCGTGGTGCTGGTATGGCTCGCAGCGCACGGTGCAGGCGAGCGCGACCTACCAGTGGTGATCTGAACAAAGGCCTTGGCGAACACGTACGCGAGCAGCATCGCCAAGGCTTGTCAGGGCGCGCGTGAACGCTAGCCCGTAAGGCATTCGAGGAGACGTTGACCCAAGGCCTCGGCGCTGGCCTGGGAATCGATATTGGCAAAGCCCAGCAGCAGGCCGGGGCCGGTTTGCTGCACCATGCTCCAATCGCTCAAGGCCTCGGCAAAAATGCCGGCGTCGGCCAGCTTCTTCACCAGCAAACGGTCCGATAGTGGAGCCTTGAGCCGCAGGACCAGGTGCATCCCGCCCGGCTGCGCATCGATGCCAATATGCTCGCCCAACACCTTGCGCAGGCCGTTGGCGGTGGCGTCGCGGCGTTCGCCATAGAGCTTGCGCATGCGCTGGATATGGCGGGCGAAATGCCCCTCGGCGATAAAGCTGGCGACGATCGCCTGGGTCAGTTCCGGGCAATGGCCGAGAAAGCTCTGGCTCACCTGCGCAAAGTGCGCAACCTGGGAGGAGGGTACCACCAAGTAGGCCAGGCGAATGCCGGGGAACAGCACTTTGCTGAACGTGCCGGCGTACAGCACGCGACCCTCGCGGTCCAGGCTCTTGAGGGCAGGCAGCGGGCGGCTGACATAACGGTATTCGCCGTCATAATCGTCTTCGATGATCCACGCCTGCTGGCGCGTGGCCCATTCCAGCAACTCCAGGCGACGCGGCAGCGACAGCGACACGCACAGTGGGCTCTGGTGGGCGGGGGTGACGATCACCGCACGGGCGTCGCCGGCCTGGCGCACGCACAGGCCATCGGCGTCTACCGGGAGCGGCACGGTGTTGATGTGCAGGTACTCGAGCAGGGAGCGTGTCGGCGGGTAGCCCGGGTCTTCCACCAGCACCCGGTCGCCGGGCTTGAGCAACGCGTGGGTGATCAGGCTCAAGGTGTTGCGATAGCCCGAGGTGACAAACACCTGCTCCGGCGTGCAGTGGATACCCCGGGCCACCTGCAAATAGCTGGCGATGGCGGTCCGCAGCGCGGGCAGGCCCTGGACCGGCGGGTTGGCCATGTCGGCCAGTTGCGTGGCGCGCACGCAGCGGGCGGCGATTTTCGACCAGATCTTGCGCGGGAAGGCATCCAGCGCGGGCAGGCCCATCTGGAAGGGCAGCACCGGCTGCTGACGGCGCACCGCGTGGTAGGGCGCGGCCACCACGCGCGTGGGCAGGGCGGCCTCGATACCCTGGGCCACCACCGTTCCGGCCTGGCCGCGCGACTCCAGGTAGCCCTCGGCGGTGAGCAATGAGTAGGTGCTGTCGATGGTGCCGCGCGCCAGCCCCAGCTCCTTGGCCAGGGCCCGCGCCGCCGGTACGCGCTCGCCCGGCTTGAGCAGCCCTTCGGCAATGGCACTGCGAAAGCGCCAGTAAAGCTGGCGGTAGATCGGTTCGGCGTCGGTGAGATCCGGCGGGGGCAGGGTGTACATGGGGCCTGGCTCCAGGTCGTGGCTGATCGCACTCTACCGGGGCCATGACCCATTCCCAAGTGCCATAACTGCTATTAATGACCAGGCCATCATGGTCTATGCATCAGCGCCATTCTTGGCTCTTCAGAGGTGAGCCATGGCGCCGCAAGATGGCCCCTTCACTCAACCGCAACAGGATTTACCATGACCACTCGCCTCGATTACACCCAAGCATCCCCGGAAGGTTACAAGGCTTTCGGCGGCGTCTACGTCTACCTGCAGAACAGCGGCCTGCCCAAGGCGCTGATCGACCTGGTGTACCTGCGCGTTTCGCAGATCAACGGCTGCGCGTTCTGCATCGATATGCACTCGCGGGACCTGCTCAAGCAAGGCCTGGCCGTGGATAAACTGGTACTGGTGCCGGTGTGGCACGATGCCCACGACGTGTTTACCGCGCGGGAACGCATCGCCCTGGCCTTCGCTGAAGCCGTTACCCGCAGTGATGTGTCGGACGCGGACTACGCTGCCGCCGCCGCCGAATTCAATGCCAAGGAACTGGCTGACCTGACTTACGGCATCGCCCTGATGAACGCCTTTAACCGCCTTGGCGTCACCTTTCGCACCACGCCCGCAGCGGCGGCCTGAAACATTGCGCAAGAAGGCAATTTAATGGCCCCCCTGTAGGCAAATCCTCGCCAAAATCACTTTTATTTTCAGGTGGTTAGGTGAGGAAGCAAATGCGCACTGTTGGAATCATGCTGATCGCCTGCTCATTGGCCGGCGGCGCGGCTGCCGTGCAGGCACGGGAGCTGCGCGAGGGTGACAAGTACATGTGCAGTTGGGGCGCCGGCACCGCCGCCAGGGCCCAGGAACTGAAGCTGTCGGGCGTGTCGCTGTATGCCGCGCGGCAGAAGATCCAGACCATCAAGTTCAGCAAATCGTGGATGCGCATGATGGCCATGGGCATCACCGAACAGACCTATGACAGCCGTTCACGGCTCAAGCCCGAGGCGATTCGCCAGAGTTTCTACCAGGATTGCCTGCGCTATAAAGTGGCGCGCAAATAACCTCCGGCGGTTTAAAACGACGGCGGTGAGCCGGCATCGTCCTGGAAAAATACGTTCGCCGTGGTGATAAACCACCGGTTCGCCTGGGACAGGTATTCAGCGGCGCGCCAGCACAGCTTGAAGTGCATGAACTGCGCAGGCTCGAATAATGATGCCGGGCAGTGCGCCGCAGGAGCAAACACCGCCCAGTGCAAAATCTGCGTAAGCCTGTCCAAGTTCGTCGCGGGCACCCTCGCCATACTGGTGCCAGGCAAACCAAGAGGCACAGACCATGACCGAGTATGTCTTCACCCCCGCGCAAACCCCCTCGTTGGCAGTCAAGGGCAGCGACGCGCGCTTCCCCTTGCGCCGGGTCTTTTGCGTCGGCCGCAACTACAGCGAACACGCCCGCGAAATGGGGCACGATCCGGACCGCGAACCGCCTTTTTTCTTCATGAAACCCGCAGACGCGGTGGTGCCGGCCGAGGGCGTGATCGCCTATCCGCCGCTGACCGCCGACCTGCATCACGAAGTCGAACTGGTGGTGGCGATCGGCAAGGGTGGGGTGGACATCAATCCTGAAGACGCCTTGTCCCACGTCTGGGGGTATGGCGTCGGCATCGACCTGACGCGCCGCGACCTGCAAGCCGAGGCGAAAAAGCTCTCACGTCCGTGGGAGTGGGCCAAGGCTTTTGACGAATCCGCACCGACCACCGCGTTGCAACCGGTGAGCGCCGTCGGGCATCCGTCCAGCGGCAAAATCTGGCTCGAGGTCAATGGTCAGCTCCGTCAGGTCGGCGACTTGGCGGACTTGATCTGGAACGTCAGCGAAGTGATCAGCCACGCCTCCAAATCCGCAGCCCTCAAGCCCGGCGACCTGATCTTCACCGGCACGCCTGCCGGTGTCGGTGCGGTGCAGCGCGGTGATGTGCTCAGCGCCGGCATCGACGGCCTTGGCGAGTTGCGTTTCACCCTCGGCCAGGGTTGAGGCTACAGTGGTGCCCAGGCCATCCGAGAGACCGTTATGCCAGGCACCCGCGTCACCACTTACGGCATGGAGCAGCGCAGCGACCGCCCCGACTTCTACATCCGCGACAAACGCGGCAGGGCGGCGCTGACCAGTCCTCATCGCCATGAGTATTTCCAGATCCAGATCAACCTTGGCGGCGACACCGTGCAGCATATCGGCGGCGCGGTGCGGCCGTTCCCGCGTAACGCCCTGGCATTCATCCTGCCGCATCGGCTGCATGTGATCCCGCATCCCGAGGATGGCGAGTTCTTGTTGATCAACTTCAGCCAGGCGTTTTTCCTGCCGCAGTTGACGTGCGATCCGCTGGACCTGGAAGACATCCCCATCGGCCAGGCGCCGGAACTGTCGCCGTTTCGCTTCCAGGAACAGCTGGACTTCATCCTCGACGATGCCACGTTCGAGCAGGTCAAAACCTGGCTGGCGCATATGCGCGACCTGGATGCCCATCGCACTTTCGGCGCGCGCGAGCGCCTCAAGGGCTATCTGTTCCAGCTGATCGGCCTGGTCTGCGAGCAATACGCCGAGCCGTTACAGGCGTTCGCTGCCAACAACGCCACCCGACGCGGGCGCAAGGATGCCCTGGCGCGGGTGCAGGCGCATATCCGCGAGCACCTGCATGAACCGACCCTCAACCTGACCGATACGGCCGCCGCGGCCTTTTTGTCGCCCAACTACCTGACCCACCTGCTGCGCAAGGAAACCGGCAAGCCTTTCTCGCAACTGGTGCTCGACCGCCGCATGCAATTGGCGCGCACGCTGTTGCTCAACGGCACGCAGATGATTGGCGTGATTGCACATCGCTGTGGGTTTACCGATGAGGCGTACTTTTCCCGCTGTTTCCGCAAGGCTCACGGCATGGCGCCGGGGCAATTCAGGCGTCAATCCACTGCATAGCGGCCGGCTTGCCGCCGCCTGTTAAGGCGTTTTACAAATCCACGACAATCGGTGTGTTTCTATTTGCATACAATTGCGCACTTCATCAGGGAGGCCAGTATGCAAACACGTATCCGCGTGGCGACGACGGATGACATCGACACGCTTTTTGCCATCCGCACCTCGGTGGTGCAGAACCACCTGAGCCGCGAGCAGATGGCCGGCCTGGGCATCACGCCGCAGGTGCTGGCCGACACTATCCAGGCAGCGCCCTGTGTCTGGATTGCCGAGGTTGAGGGCCAGCCGGTGGCGTTTGCCATGGTCGACCTGGCGCAGGGAGAGGTGTTTGCAATGTTCGTCTTGCCGTCGCACGAGCGCCTTGGCCTTGGACGCCAGTTGATGGCCGTGGCCGAGGCGGCGCTGTTCAAGCATCACCAGCGACTGTTCCTGATCACCGATGGTGGTGCCGACATTCGCGCCAACGGTTTCTACCAACGCCTGGGCTGGTCGGTAGTGGGCCGGGTCGAGGGTGACGACGTGCGTTATGAAAAGAGCAGGGTGGACTGAACCATGAGGCCCCTTGAGCCGCAGCCGTCCAACAGCCTGCGCTACTATGCGGTCGGGGTGCTGTGCGTGGCGGTGCTGCTCGGGGGGTATTTCATGCAGCTCAACGCCAAGGCGGATCGCCAGCGCGAGGAGGCCGCCGAGCGCCTGGCACTGTGTCGGCAAGTTGAGCGGGTTGCCAGTGTGGCAGTGTCCGGCAGCCTTGAACTTCGCGATAGCTGCAAACAGTTGAGCGAACAGTCGATCAGCAGAGGCGCACCGAATTAATCAATAACCCTTTCTTATACGTGGATATATAGCGGAAGTTGCACCAAAAAGTGGCATTAATACCGCTGACTCCCTTTAAAAAAGTGTGGTTATTGAATGACTTACAACACTTTTAATCCGACGAAAGGATTAAAATAATCTTGTTACGGCTTTTTACAATCGGTAATATTGCCGGGCGTTCACCTCCCACGGTTTATGCATTTTTAAATCCCAAGTTTCCATCAGCTACTTGGGATTTTTTTTGCCTGTGATTTGACCTCGGCGTCAAACTTCACCCTCGGCAAACTCTGCGCGCATGCGTCCATTACGTTTGGCCTGGTACAGCAACTTGTCGACGTCTTCGACAAACCCCAGCATCGCACTCTCGGGTGTGACGATCCGCGTACCGACACCCAGGCTCAAGGTCAGTTGGTTGGCGACGGGCGAAAAGCCGTGTTCAATCTGCTGCTGGCGGATCAGATGCAGGCAGCGTTGTGCCACTTGCCGGGCCGACGCCGCGTCGGTTTCCGGCAGCAGCCACACGAACTCTTCACCGCCGATACGCGCAATGAAATCCCGTGGGCGATTGGCCGCCTGCGACAGTGTGCGTGCCACCTGGCGCAGGCATTCGTCACCCTTGATATGCCCGTAGTGGTCGTTGTACTGCTTGAAAAAATCGATATCCAGGATGATCAACGACAGCGGCAACTGGCTGCGCTGGGCGCTGGCCCATTCGCGCTCCAGCACGGTGTCGAACATGCGCCGGTTGGCGATGCCGGTGAGGCCGTCCTGGTAGGAATATTCCTCGAGTTGTTTCTGCAGGCGCACCAGGTGTTCTTCGGTCTTCTTGCGCTCGCTGATATCGAACATGAAGCCAATCAGTGCCTCGACTTCACCCTCTTTGCGCACCACATGCACCACGTCGCGAATCCACACGTAGTCGCCATTCGCCGTCAGCGCGCGGTAATCAGCCTCGTGGTCGACGCCGGCGCGCGATTGCGACACGCAGAAATTCACCACGTATTCGCGGTCATCCGGGTGCATGCGTTCGACCCAGTCATCGACGCTGACCCAGCTTTGCGGGGTCCAGCCGAGCAATGCCTCGATCTGCGGGCCGATATAGCTGAAGGTCATGGTCTGCCAATCGATGCGCCAGGGGATGGCCTTGGTCGACTCCAATAGCGTCTTGTACACGTCACTGTCGGGCTGGCTCGGAGGGGCGGTGCGCATGCTGGAATGCTCGAGATGATGGCCAAAAGCCAAGAGCGTCTTTTGATCCACGCCTGGAGTCAAGCCCGGGCTTTGGCAGTAGACGAGAGGTCTGGTTGACCGCTTTTCTGACGCCAGCGAACCGGCGGTTTCGGGGCAAAATGAGTCAGGGTTGGCACTTTTGCGCGAATAGCCCCATCCCCTGCAAAACCTCATCTACTCTGTCTGCATCACAACTACCGGGTGAGGCCCAGGGAAGGGGACTTATCATGATTTCCATCGTCGAATTCAACCGCATCATGGCCTCCGGCTTCCTGCCGCTTGCGTGCGATTGCACGGTGAACAGCGACGGTTCGCTGCGCATCAGCGTGTTCGAGCCAGTGTCCGGACGCGTCGACCTGCTGCTGACGCGCGTGTCCCCCGAGGGTCTGGACAGCATCCGTTCCATCGCAAACCTGATCGGCGAACTGCGCACCGAGCTCAAGGCCGGGCGCCGTGGATTTGCGGCGGTCAGTTAGCTGTCGACGGTGTGGCTGGGCGTGTCGAGCGCGCCGTAGTAGCGCCAGCAGCAATGGCGGTGCTCCGGCAGGATCACGCAACCGCTGAGGCTGACGATCAGCAGGGCGGCAACCAGCATGGTAAGGCGACGGTACATGGTGTTTCCTCTTGGTTTTACCTGCGTTAATCCTTCAACGCGGCCACCCGCGTAAATCCGTCGCGAAGCTTTCAGATATTTCATCAAGCCCTCTCATTCCCTGCGCAATACTGCTGGCGAGCACTGCCCGAAAATAAATCCGCGCGGCCCGCGACGGATTTTTTGCGCACCCGCCGTTCAACCCATCAGCAACCCGCACTTTCGCCGGTTGCATGAAGGAGTTGCCATGAGACCCCTGGCCAAATTGCGTTTTGCCTTGCTTGCTCCGCTGGCCCTCGCCGCGTTTGTGAGCACCCCGACTTTTGCCCAGACCGAAATCATCATCCAGCAGGCACCCCCGCCGCAGCGTGTGGAAGTGATTCCCGCCCAGCGCCCCGGCTACGCCTGGGACCGAGGCCACTGGCGCTGGGAAGGGCGCGGCTACGGTTGGGTGCCGGGTCACTGGCAGCCGGTGATGCGCAATGCGCGTTGGGAGCCCGGCCACTGGGAAGCCCATGGTCCGAACTGGTACTGGCGCGAAGGGCATTGGATCCGCTGAAACTTGACCCTTGGCCCCGAGAACTACCCGATTGAAAGACACTGATCCGGACGTTGAACTGCTGGCGCGTATCGGCAATAACGAACCTGCCGCCGTCAACGAAATGGTGACGCGCAAACTCCCGCGTTTGCTGGCGCTCGCCAGTCGGATCCTGGGCGATGCCGATGAGGCCAAGGACGTGGCCCAGGAAAGCTTCCTGCGCATCTGGCGCCAGGCGGCCAACTGGCGCAGTGGCGAGGCGCGTTTCGACACCTGGTTGCACCGGGTCGCGCTCAACCTGTGTCACGACCGCCTGCGCCGGCGCAAGGAGCGCCCGCTGAGCGACGAGGACACGGCAGAACTGGCGGACAGTGCGCCGCCACCGGATGAACAGCTGGAAACCCTGGACCGCAGTGCCCGCATGGCCGCCGCGTTGGCGGCCTTGCCCGAACGCCAGCGCGAAGCCATCGTGCTGCAGTACTACCAGGAGCTGTCGAATATCGACGCCGCGGCCCTGATGAATATCAGCGTCGAGGCACTGGAGAGCCTGCTGTCGCGGGCCCGACGCCAGTTGCGCAGTCAACTTGCCGACACACCCGGGCTTGCCCGCCCAGGAAGGGGAAAATCATGACACCCGAACGCTTTGCTTATCTGGCCGACGTGTACGGGGCGGACCTGCAGCGCTGGCCCGACACCGAACAGCCCGCCGCCCAGGCGTTGCTCGACAGCGGCAATCTGCATGCGCGCGACGCCCTGCAGCAGGCGCGCTGGCTCGACCATCAGTTGGACAGCCATCAACTCGCGTTGCCCGACCCGGCGCTGGTGCGGCAGATACGTCAATCCGCGCCACGCTCATTCTGGTCACGCTACGCCAGCTGGTTATCGCCCGCCGGCCTGGTCGGCGTGGGCATTGCCGGCATCGTCACCGGGATGCTGGTGGCGTCCATGAGCGTGCCGTTGCCCATGTTGTCATCCGAAGTGCTGCCCAGCGTCTTCGACCAGGGCGACGCCGAAGTCGTCTTTACCGTCAACGCTGAGGAAACCGAGCAATGACCGTCAGATCCCTTAAACCGTGGTTGTTCGTTTCGGTGTTGCTCAATGTGTTCTTGATCGGCGGGGTCGGCGGTGGCCTTTACCACTGGATGGCCAGCGCCAAACCGGCGCAAGTGCTGGTCAACCAGCACGGCCTGCGCCAGGCCATGATCAACCTGCCACCGGAACGGCGCAGGGAACTGCGCCAGTTGCTGCGACGCAACAGTGCCGACAGCCAGCCGTTGATCATGGCCGGACGTGAGGCGCGCATGGGGGTGATCAAGCAGCTGGAGGCACCCACGCTGGACCATGAAGTGTTGGTGGCCGAGTTGGCGAAGGCGCGTGAGGCGGATGCAGCGCTAAGGGCGTTGGTGGATGGCACCCTGGCGCAGTTTGCCGGGACCTTGCCGCAGGATGAACGGCAGAAACTGGTGGAGGCGTTGTACCTGCGCGGGCAGGAGCGGGGGAAGAAGCCTCGGTCTTGAGTCCATATCCGTTGCTGCGGTCGCGGTTGCCATGGGTTGCGCTTTTACAGCGGGTCACTTTGGAAAAGAGCCGGAATGCCGGCCCAGCCCAAAGTAACCCAAGGGCTCGCATGGCGACCACGGTCAACCTGTAGAAGCTGGCTTGCCGGCGATGCCGGCACCTGGGTGTTACGCCCAGCCAGGTTCTAAAGGTTCTATGTGGTGAGCGGGTTGACTTACAGGCGTTTGCCCACCAGCACTTCCTGCTCTCGCTCTGCGCTGTTGACGTTCACCGTGCGGGCGAGGCTCACGTTGTTGCCTTCAAACACACATTTCACCCGATCCCTGAATGCGGTCTGCGGATAGATCCAGGTCATCTCCAGCGTCTTTTGATCCAACCAGCGGGCACCGGCCACGATCTGTGCGTGGTTGAATTCATAGCCATGGTGCAACGCACGGCCCGGCATGCTGGTGAGCCCTGTGAGCCAGTGGTCGATGCCGATCTGCAAGCGATGGGTGGCCTGGCTGTCGGTCAGTTCGAAGGTGAGTACATGGCCTGTAAACGCGAACGACAGTTGGCGCACGCCAAGCCCGTTTTCGGCCACGGCAAATACGCGTATCGAATCCTCGGGCGCTGGGCAGTCTGAAACCAGTAGAGGCTGCTCAGCCATGCTCGCCAGCCGTTGCTCCAGCCGTGCATCGGCTTCGGGTTTCACGCTGCAATCCTCGCTGAAGGCTGCGGGAAAATAACGCTCGATAAACGGCACGATCTCTGCCGAGTTTTTCATCCCACCTACCAGCACCAAGGTTGCGTTGTGTTCGCGGTACACCGCGGCCATCTGTACGAACACCCCCAGCGCGCTGAAGGCTGGGCGCGGTTTCATCATCCAGTGGTAGCCGTAGCGGCTGTCGGGGCCGCCCTGGGGTTGGGTAGCGGCCTGGACCCACGCCGCCGGCAATACCTGCCGGCCGTCCCAGACACCGTTCTGGGCATGCAATACCGCCAGTTTCAGCGCCGCCGACACGGGCGCGGTAAGGCCGTTGCCGCCGGGGTTCACGCCGTCCGGGCCGATGTCCCAGGTTTCATTGTGAATATCCAAGGGGATGAACAGGCGTGGCTTGAGGTAGTCGTGCAGGGTTTGGCCGGCGACGCGGTTGATCAGCGCCGAGAGCATGTAGCTGGCCGCGCTGGTGTACACGTATTCGGTGCCCGGCGCGTAGGCCAGGGGGATCTTGAAGAACTCGGCGATCCAACTGGTGCTGATGCTGCGCCACACCGAGCCGGAGGTGTTGCTGGCGTGCCCGGTGCGCATGGTCAGCAGGTGTTCGACAGTCATGTCGGCCAGGCGCGGGTCGGCGTTCGCGGGGACTTCATCGGGGAAGAAACGCACCAGCCGATCATCGAGATTGAGCAAGCCTTCTTGGATGGCCAGGCCGATGGCGCAGCCGGTAAAGCTCTTGGCCATGGAGTGCAGCACGCGTGGCTCATTGGGATCTACCGGCCACGTCCAGCCTTCGGCAACCACGTGGCCGTGGCGGTGCAGCATGAAGCCGTGCAGGTCGAGGCCGGCGGCCTTGACCGCATCGAGAAACGCGATCAAACGGTCGGGGTCAGTACCAAGGCTGCTGGCGCTGGCGCGGGGCAGACCATCGTAGGAAGTCAGGGGCATGAAAAGGCTCGGCAAGGGTGGCGATCAACGGCTGCGGTGTACCAGCCGGGAATAGGAAATCAGCATGCTGGTGAGTTCCTGGCTGACCCCGGTGAGGGGCGCTGAACGGCGGCTGATCAGGCACACATCCCGGGGCGCCAGGGGTTCTTCGATGGCGATGGTGGTGAGTGCGCTGGAAAACAGCTTCATCCCCGGCAGCATGCGCGGTTCGATGGTCAGGTAGTCGGTTTCCGAGACGATGTGCAGGGTTTCCAGCAGCGAGTCGGTGGTAATCGCGATCTTCGGCGGCGCCAGGCCCTGAGTGCGGAACAGCTGGACCAGGCGGTTTTCCGCGCCACCGATGACACCGGTGGAGCGCACGCTGATCCATTGGCAGTCCACCAGTTCCCGCACCGATCTGGCCTGGCCCAACGGATGGCCCTTGCGCGCGATAATGCCGGCGCTGGAGCTGTAGAGACGGTCGATGGACAGGTCGATATCGGTGACATTCGGTGCCAGCGGGCACAGCACGAAATCCAGGCGACCATCGCGGACCTTTTCGACCAGGCCCTTGGTGGTGCCGCTGGCCACGTGCACCTGGATGCGCGGGAAGCGTTGGGTGAAGTTGCTCAGCACCGGCACCAGCAGCTCGGCCAGGGGCTCGGAGGTCACGCCCAGGTCGATATGGCCTTCGGGCTCGCCTTTCCAGGGTTGCAGGTCGAGCAGCGCGCGTTCGCAATCGAGGGTGATGGAACGGGCGCGCACCAGGAACACTTCGCCAGCCGACGTCAGGTTGATGCCTTGGTTCGAGCGTTGCAGCAAAACCACGCCGAGTTCTTTTTCGAGGGTCTGGATCGATTGGGTCAGGGTGCTTTGCGCCACATCCAACTGGCGCGCGGCAGAGCGGAAACTGCCTTTTTCGACCACGGCACAGAACGCACGAAGATGGGTGAGTGTCATGAAGGACGGCCTCGGGTTTGAGCATTTGAACCATTGAATACCCGCCAGCTTATCTGATGGCTCCAGGTGCGCACAGATCGGTTTGGCCGATCAGGTTCATTATTTCTGAACGCGCGCAAACGGCTCCGGGCCCCGATTTTTCGGTAGGCTGGGGGCAGGTTGTGAACGGCTCGGAAGGTGATCGGAAAAGCCGAGCCTGATCACCTGGAGCGTTCTTCTCAAGCTTGCCGCGTGAAGAATAAGATCGGTCCAGGAACATTCGCCGACCGTGAAGGCGACTAAAACAACAACAACTATCCAGGTGTTCGGCCGTGCCTCTTTTTGGGTCCTGCCAGCGTCCGAACCCCAAGCGTAAGGATCATTTAAGGTGCATTTATCATGAACAAGACTTTAATCCTGGCAGGCGCTTTGTCTGCGGCGCTGGCGGGTACTGCCCACGCCGAAAGTGTGTTGAAGGTGGCGCTCAACGCCGATATCCGCAGCACCGACCCCGGTGTCAACCGTGACACCAACTCCGACGCGGTGATCATGCACCTCACCGAAGGGCTGGTGGCCTTTCGTGAAGACGCCACCGTCGGCCCGCTGCTGGCCAAGGACGTGCAGGTGTCCGACGACGGCCTGCGCTACACCTTCCACCTGCGCGACGGGGTGAAGTTCCAGAATGGCAAGGCGCTGACCTCCGCTGACGTGCTGTGGACCTGGAAGCGCTTCCTCGACCCCAAGACCCAATGGCGCTGCGCGCCTGAATTCGATGGCCATGGTGGCGCCAAGATCGTCGACATGAGCGCCCCGGACCCACTCACCGTGGTGTTCACCCTCGACAAGCCCAATGGCCTGTTCCTTACCAGTACCGCACTGCCGGAGTGTGGCGGCAGCGGCATCCTCTCCTCGGACTCGCTCAACGCCGATGGCAGCTGGAAGGCCCCGGTCGGCACCGGCCCGTTCAAGCTGGGCGAGTGGAAGCCCGGTCAATACGTCGAACTGCTGCGTAACCCCAACTACAGCGCCCGCGATGAACAACAGCCCGATGGCTACACCGGCAACAAATCCACCACCCTCGACCGCGTGCGCCTGCTGGTGATCCCGGACCCGGCCGCCGCCAAAGCCGCCTTGCTGTCGAAAAACGTCGACTTGCTGATCGACGTCACCCCGCTGGACGCCACCGAACTGGCGGCCAACCCCGGCGTGCGTGTGACCTCCAGCGGCACCATGTCGGTCAACGCCTTGCTGTTCCAGACCCGCGACCCGCTGCTCAAGGATGTGCGCCTGCGCCAGGCCATCGCCCATGCCCTGGATTCGGCGCAAATCGTCGAAGCCCTCACCGGTGGGCGTTCCAAGGCCAACAACTCGATGGTCGCCAGCGGCAGCCATTACCACACGGCCGTCGAAGACCAGGGCTACACCTTCGACCCGGCCAAGACCGCGCAGTTGTTGCGTGAGGCTGGCTACAAGGGCGAGCCGATCAAACTGATCGTCAACAAACGCTACGCCGCGATTTTCGACATGGGCGTATTCGTGCAGGCCATGGCCAAGGCCAGCGGCATCAACCTGGAGCTGGAGACCCTGGAGTGGGGCACGCAACTGGAGCGCTACCAGAGCGGCAACTACCAGATGATGGCGTTCCCGTACTCCGAGCGCCTCGACCCGGCCCTGAGTTTCGATTCGATGACCGGCGACAAAGACAAGGAAGCCCGCAAGGTCTGGGACAACCCCCAGGCCCGTGAATGGCTGCGTGAAGCCCAGCGCGAAGGCGACATTACCAAGCGCCAGGCATTGTTCGATCAACTGCACCAACAGATGATCAAGGATGTGCCGATGATCCCGATGTACAACGGCAACGCGATTGCCGCCAGCCGTGACTACGTCAAGGGCCTGCGCACTTGGCCGGTGTCCAAGCCGCGCCTGTGGACCGTCAGCGTCCCTGCTTCCGGGAGCAATTGAGGATGTTTCGTTTTATCTCCCAACGCCTGGCGATGTCTGTCCCGACCTTGCTGCTGATCTCGCTGATGGTGTTCGCGATCATCCGCCTGGTGCCTGGTGACCCGGCCCTGCTGATGCTTGGCGACATGGCCGACGCCCATAGCCTGGAGGTCGCGCGTGCGTCCCTGGGCCTGGACCAGCCGCTGCCATTGCAGTTTGTAATCTGGTTGAAGGCGGTGCTCAGCGGCGACCTTGGGCATTCGATCACCACCAATGAGGCGGTGCTACCGCTGATCCTCGATCGCTTCCAGGTGAGTGCCGGGATTGTGTTGGTGTCGGTGTTGCTGGCTGCCTTGATTGCGGTGCCGGCCGGCTTGCTGTCGGCGTGGAAGCAGGACAGTGCACTGGACTTTGGCGTGGTGTCGACCGCCACGCTGCTGCTGTCGATCCCCAGTTTCTGGCTCGGCCTGCTGTTGCTGTATGCGTTTGGCATCAAGCTGGGCTGGTTGCCGGTGGTGGGTTACGTGTCGTTCGGCCAGTCACCGTGGCAGGCCTTGAGTTTCATCGTGTTGCCGATCGTCACCCTGACCTTGGTGGAGCTGGGTGCAATCACCCGCATGGCGCGGGCCAGTGCCATCGAGGTGTTGCGCCTGGAGTACATCACCCATGCCCGCGCCAAGGGCCTGTCGGAACGTGCGGTGCTGTGGCGCCATGCGTTGCGCAACTCGTTTGCACCGACCCTGACCCTTATCGGCCTGATCCTCGGCAACCTGCTCAGCGGCATTGCCGTGCTGGAAACCGTGTTCACCCTGCCGGGCATCGGCCGCCTGATGGTCGACGCCATCTACGCCCGTGACTACCCGGTGCTGCAGGGCTGCCTGCTGCTGGTGACCTTTGTCTATGTGCTGGTCAACCTGTTGGTGGACCTGCTGTACCCGCTCTTCGACCCCAGGGTTAAGTTATGAATAAGCCACTGCCTGTTGCACCCGAGGTGCTACTGCCTGCACCGGTGCGTGCCCCCAGGGCCTGGCGCGTGCCGCCGTTGAATGCGCTGATCGGTGCGTTCCTGTTGGGCTTGCTATTGATCATGGCCGCGCTCGGCCTGGTATGGACGCCCCATGATCCGCTGGCGCTGAACCTGCTGGCGCGGTTGCAGGCGCCGACCGCCGCGCACTGGCTGGGCACCGATGAATACGGCCGCGATGTCTTGAGCCGCTTGATGATCGGCGCGCACACCAGCCTGTGGGTGAGTGTGCTGACGGTGAGCATGGCGATTATCGCCGGCACCTTCCTCGGCTTGCTGGCCGGCTTCCTGCGCGGCTGGGTCGACCGTGGCCTGATGATGATCAACGACGCGCTGCTGGCGTTCCCCGGCATCCTGCTGGCCCTGGGCTTGATGGCGATCATCGGTCCGAGCCTGTACGGCATCGTCTTCGCCTTGAGCCTGGCCTATACGCCGTCGGTGGTGCGGGTGGTGCGCGGCACGGTGTTGTCGCTGCGCGAGAAGGAGTTTGTCGAGGCTTCGCGGGTGATCGGCAACTCCGAGCTGTACACCATGCTGCGCCATATTGCGCCGAACTGCGTGGCGCCGGTGTGCGTGCTGGCCACCAGCATGTTCGGCTGGGCGATCCTCGCGGAAAGCTCCCTGAGCTTCCTTGGCCTGGGCGTGCCGCCACCGGCGGCGACCTGGGGCAACATGCTCGCGGCCAGCCGGCCGTATATCGCCACGGCCAGTTGGCTGGGGCTGTTTCCCGGTGTCTGCATCGCCATGGCGTTGCTGGCGTTCAACCTGTGTGGCGATGCCTTGCGTGACCGCCTTGATCCACGGATGAGTAAATGACCATGACTGATGTATTACTGGCAGTCGATCACCTGAAAATCCGCGTCGGCACCCACGGCCCGCTGGCGGTCAACGACCTGAGCTTCACCATCGCGCCGGGGGAAATCGTCGCGTTGGTGGGCGAGTCCGGCAGCGGCAAGACCATGGCCGCCCGCGCCGCCATCGGCCTGCTGCCGCCACCGCTGCAACACTGCGGCGGCCAGGTGCGGTTCCAGGGCCATGACCTCAACAGCCTCAAGCCCGAGCAACTGCGCCAACTGCGCGGGGCCAAGATCGGCATGGTGTTCCAGGAACCCATGGTGTCGTTGAACCCGTCCATGAGCATCGGCGAGCAAATGGCCGAGGGCCTGCGCCTGCACACCAAGCTCACGGATGCGCAGATCCGCGAACGCAGCCTGGAGATGCTCGGCCATATCGGCATCAAGGACGCCGAACGTTGCCTGGCGGCGTTCCCTCACGAGTTCTCCGGTGGCATGCGCCAACGCATCATGCTCGCTTCGGTGATGCTGCTGCGCCCGGCGCTGCTGATTGCCGACGAACCCACCACGGCCCTGGACTGCCTGGCGCAACTGGACGTGTTGAAGCTGATGCTCGACCTGACCCGCGAGCAGGGCACGGCGATTCTGTTTATCAGCCATGACCTGTCCCTGGTGGCGCGCTACGCCGACAAGGTGGTGGTGATGCGCGAAGGCCGTGCGGTGGAGCAGGGCACCATTGAGCAGATCCTGCTGGCGCCCAAGGCCGAGTACACCCGCCAGTTGCTCGAAGCCTTGCCGCGCCGTGGCGTGTTGGCGGACTTGCCCCAGGCCGACGGCCCGCTGCTGACGGTCCGCGACGTGTGCATCGAACACCCTGGCCCGCGCAGCCTGTGGGGCCGCACGCCGTTCAAGCGCGTGGTGCATTCGGCCAACCTCAGCATCGCACCGGGCGAAACCCTGGCGCTGGTGGGCGGCAGCGGCTCTGGCAAGACCACCCTGGGCCGCGCGATTGTCGGCCTGAACAAAGCCTGTGCCGGGGCCATCGAGTTTGAGGGCGTGGACATCCTCAAGTCCGGCAACCGCGAACACCGTTTGCAATGCCAGATGATTTTCCAGGACCCGTATTCGTCCCTCGACCCGCGCATGAAGATCGGCGACATCCTCGCCGAACCGCTGCGCCATGTACCGGGCATGAGCGCCGAGCACAAGCGTGAACGCGTCACCAGGACGCTGCTGGATATCGGCCTGGCCGAGCAGTTTGTCGACCGCTTCCCGCATCAATTGTCCGGTGGCCAGCGCCAGCGTGTCGCCATTGGCCGCGCGCTGGTGCGCCACCCACGGTTGGTGATTGCCGACGAGCCGATCTCGGCCCTGGACATGACCATCCAGAAGCAGATCCTGGAGCTGTTCGAACGCCTGCAGGCGCAGTACGGCTTCGCCTGCCTGTTCATCTCCCACGACCTGGCGGCGGTGGAGCGCATCGCCCACCGGGTCGCGGTAATGAGCGAGGGCAGGGTGGTGGAAATGGGCGCGCGGGATGAGATCTTTGACCGCCCGCAGCACCCCTATACCCGCAAGCTGCTGGCCGCTGCCAGCCCCTTGGAGAAACTTGAAAACGGTGGCTACCGCATTCGCCAAGGCCCTGTACCGCTAGCGCTGTAACCCAGGACTGACGTCACCCGCCGCGCAAATCGCCGATTTGCGCGAACGGCGAAGCCATGCCCGAAGAACAATAAAAACCCCCAACCATGACACTGCCAGGAGCTTAAAAAAATGAAAAAATCCCTGACTCAACTCATCACCGGCGTGGGCGTCGTGAGCAGCGGGTTGATCCCGTTCGCCGCCCATGCAGATTTCATCAAGGACAGCAGCGGTACGCTGGAATTGAAGAACTACTACTTCAACCGTGACTACCGCGAAGAAGCCAGCCAGTCGGTGCGCGCCGAATGGGCCCAGGGCTTTCTGCTGGGGATCAAGTCCGGCTTTACCGAGGGCACGGTAGGTTTTGGCCTGGACGCCATGGGCATGCTCGGCCTGAAGCTCGACTCCAGCCCGGACAAATCCGGCACCGGCTTGCTGCAACGTGACAGCGACAAGCGCGCTTCCGACAGCTACTCCAAGCTCGGCGTGACCGCCAAGGCACGCTTCGCCAAGAGCGAACTGCGCGTGGGCTACCTGGTGCCGGATCTTCCGACCCTGCAACCCAATACCAGCCGCCTGTTCCCGCAGTCGTTCAGTGGCACGCAGCTGGTGTCCAATGACATCAGCAACCTCAAGCTCAGCCTCGGTCAGTTGGACCAGGCCAAGGACCGCGATTCCACCAACTACGAAGACATGAAGCTGACCACGGTCAGCAAGGTCTACAAAAGCACGGCCCTGAGCGATCAGTTCCGCTTCGCCGGCGGCGATTATTCGCTGACCCCCAACACATTGCTCAGCTACCACTACGCCGCGCTCGACAGCATCTACCACCAGCAATACGGCGGCTTCAAGAACAGCTTTGGCCTGGGGCCGGGCAGCCTGAAGACCGACGTGCGCTACTTCAAGGCCGACAAGGACGGCGCTGGCCTCGCGGGTGATGTCGATAACCGCGCCTTGAGTACACGCCTGACCTACCAGTATGGCGGCCACAGCATCGGCGGCGGCTTCCAGCGGCAGTTCGGCACCACGCCGTTCACCTACCTGGATGGTTCGATCAGCTACCTGTTCACCGAGTACCAGTTCACCAACTTCACCCAGACCAAGGAGCGCGCCTGGCACGCTCGCTACGACTACAACTTCGCCGACCTGGGCCTGCCGGGCCTGCTGTTCGGGATCAAGTATGCCAAGGGTGATTCGGCCGAGGTGATCGGCTTCAACGGCGAAGGCCGTGAATGGGAACGCGATCTGGACATCAGCTACGTGGTGCAGACCGGCCCGTTCAAGGGGGTGTCGATGCGTTGGCGCAACGCCCTGGCCAAGGGCAACTTCTACAACGACGTCAACGAGAACCGCGTGCTGCTGGGCTACACCCTGGCGCTCTGGTAAGCGTGTGTCTGAGGCTTAGTTGTGATGAGCGGGGCAAGCCCGCTCATCACACTGTCCCCGATCGGCATCACAACTGATCGGTTTTGCAGATCAAGATAGCCCCGGCCGCCCTTACAGGCGATCACCCGGTCTCGATACTCTTTTCAACAGCATCTTTTCTCCAGAACCATCACTCGAATATCGAGACTCCTGCGTTATGAAACTTAATCAACACCCCTTGCTGCAAGCGACACAAGGTACCCACAGGCACGTGGAAAGCGAGCATTACGGTGCAGTGGGTGCGGGTCGAAAAATCTATATCCAGGCGGCGCTGCATGCCGATGAAACCCCAGCGATGCTGGTGGCTGCGCACCTGCGCCGGCAACTGGCCGCGCTGGAAAATGCCGGCCGCCTGAATGCGCAGATCGTGCTGGTGGCCGTGGCCAACCCGGCCGGTCTGGGCCAATACATCATGGGCGCGCCTAGCGGACGCTTCGAGCTGGGCAGTGGGCGCAATTACAACCGTGGTTTCCCGGTGCCGTACGCGGAAATCGCCAGCCGGATCGAACACCTGCTCAGCCAGGACATCGACGCCAACCGTGAACTGATCCGCCAAGCCTGGGGCGAATGCCTGCGCGCCGCCCAGCCGATGGACGAATACCAGTCGCTGCAACAGACCCTGATGCTGCTGGCCCACGATGCCGACATCGTGCTGGACCTGCACTGCTCCCGCGAAGCGGCCATGCACCTCTACACCGGCGAATCGGTGTGGCCGACCATCGAGCCGTTGGCGCGCTACATCGGCGCCGAAGCGACCCTGCTGGCTACCGATTCCCAGGCCAATTCCTTTGATGAAGCGCTCTACCTGCTGTGGGTGAATCTGCGCGAGCGGTTTGGCGAGCGATTCCCGATCCCCGACAGCAGCATCGCCGTGACCGTGGAACACCGTGGCCAGCGGGATGTGTCGTATGAACTGGCAGACCATGACGCCACTGCGATCATTGATTACCTGACCCACCTGGGCGCCATCGAAGGCACCCCACGACCGTTGCCCGCCTTGCGCAACCCGGCCACGCCGTTGGCGGGCAGCGAGCAGTTCTATGCGTCGAGCGCCGGGGTGCTGGTGCACCGCGCGGCGGTGGGCAGTCGTATTGAAGCGGGGCAGGCGTTGTTCGATATCGTCGATCCCCACAGTGGCAAGACCGTGACGATCAACAGCCACACCACCGGCGTGTTGTACATGCGCCGCGATGTGCGCTTTGTGAAGCCGGGCGATCCCTTGGGCCGCGTTTCCGGCGCCACGCCGATCCGCAGCGGCAAGCTGCTGAGTGCGTGAATTGAAAGGCGATCACTGTAGGCGCCGGCGTGCCGGCGATAGCGGTGTGTCAGAAGTACCGCCATCGCCGGCAAGCCAGCGCCTGCAGTAGATCCTCACTATTTTTAGATTTTTATCAGGCAGGACACTCCATGCACCCCAACCCGGCAATCACCCTCGAAAACCAATTCTGCGCCCACAACTATTCGCCGTTGCCGGTGGTCATCGTCAAGGGCGAGGGCGTATGGGCCATTGGCGATGATGGCAAGCGCTACCTGGACATGATGTCGGCCTATTCAGCCGTCAGTCATGGCCATGTGCACCCGCGTATCCGCGCCGCCGCCGTGGCGCAGATCGACAAGATCAGCGTGGTGTCGCGCGCGTTCTACAGTGAGCCACTGGGTAACTTCCTCAAGACGCTGTGCCGCATCAGCGGCTTCGATTCGGCATTGCCGATGAACAGCGGCGCCGAAGCCGTGGAGACCGCGATCAAGGCCGCCCGTCGCTGGGGCTATCGGGTCAAGGGCATCGCCGCGAACCAGGCGAAGATCGTGGTGGCCGACAACAACTTCCACGGGCGCACCTCGACCATCGTCGGCTTCTCGTCCGAGCCGGACTACAAGGCGGACTTCGGTCCGTTCTGCGACGGCTTCACCGAAGCGCGGTTTGGCGATATCGAGAGTTTTCGCCACGCCATCACGGCTGATACCTGCGCGGTGCTGATCGAACCGATCCAGGGCGAAGCCGGTATTCGCGTGCCGCCGGCCGGGTTCCTGCGTGAGCTGCGTGCACTGTGCGACGCCACCAACACCTTGCTGATCCTTGATGAAATCCAGTCGGGCCTGGGCCGCACCGGCAAGTGGTTTGCCTTCCAGCATGAAGGCATTCGCCCGGATGCGCTGATCCTTGGCAAGGCGCTGGGTGGCGGGATCATGCCGGTGTCGGCGTTTGTCGCGGACCATTCGATCATGGACCTGTTCGATGCCGGCAGCCATGGTTCGACGTTTGGCGGTAACCCCTTGGCGGCGGCCGTTGGCCTGGAAGCCCTTAACGTGCTGGAAGATGAAGGCTTGATCGATAACAGCGCGCAATTGGGCCACTACCTGGTGGAGCGCCTGCGGGCGATGAATTCCCCGGCGGTCCGGGAGGTGCGTGGTCGCGGTTTGTGGGTGGGGGTGGAGCTGGACCGTGATGCCCGGCCGATTTGCGAAGCGTTGCTTGCCGAAGGCCTGCTGACCAAGGAGACCCATGAAAACGTGCTGCGTATCGCGCCGCCGTTGTCCATCACCCGTGAGGAACTGGATTGGGGCCTGGCGCGTATCGAGCGGGTGTTCGGCCAACTATGAGCGACGCTCTGAACCATCTGGACATTGGCGGGCAGCGTTACGCCTATATCGATCTGCATAAACTGCTGACCCCGGTGCAGCTGCATCGGCTGCCTTATTGCCTGCGCATCCTGGTGGAAAACATCGCCCGTTGTGCCCCGGCCTCATTGCCGTCGGTGCTGGCGCGAGCCACCGGCAGCGGGCCGGACTGCGAGGTGCCATTCCAGCCCAACCGCCTGATGTTTCACGACACCACCTGCCTGCCGGCCCTGGCGGACTTTGCCGGCATGCGTGATGTGGTCGCGGAGCTGGGCGGCGACCCGACGGCGGTGAACCCGGCGATCCCGGCCGTGTTGACCATCGACCACTCGGTGATTGTCGAGCACTACGCCGAAGCCGGCGCGGTGGACGCCAACCTCGACATCGACTTTCGCCGCAACAGCGAGCGCTACCGGTTTATCAAATGGGCCGAGGCCAGCCTGGACAACTTCAAGGTGATCCCGCCGGGGACGGGGATCATCCACCAGATGAACATGGAATCCATCGCCCAGGTGGTCTGGGAAAGCCCGGCCGCCGAGGGTGGCGTGCTGCTGCACCCGGACTGCATGGTTGCCACCGACAGCCATACGCCGATGATCAATGCCATCGGCGTGCTGGGCTGGGGCGTGGGCGGGCTCGAAGGGCAGGCGGCGATGCTCGGTGAGCCGGTGCCGATTGCCTTTCCCCAGGTCGTGGGGATTCGCGTCAGCAATGCCTTGCGGGCCGGTGTGACGGCGACGGACCTGGCCTTGAGCGTGACCGAGTTGCTGCGCCAGCGCAGCATGGTCGGCAAGTTTGTCGAGTTCACCGGGCCGGGGCTGGCGTCGTTGAGTTGGGCGGCGCGGGGCACCGTGGCGAACATGGCGCCGGAGTATGGCGCGACGGTAGTGTTTTTCCCGTTTGATGACGAGACCCTTGCCTACCTGGAATTGAGTGCGCGGCCGGCGCCATTGTTGGCCAAGGTGTCGACCTATATGGCGGCACAGTCGCTGTGGCGCCAGGCCGGCGAGCCCGAGCCGCAGTTCGATGAACTGATCGAGCTGGACTTGGCCCGGATTGAACCCAGTGTGGCCGGGCCACACCAACCCCATCAGCGCCAGTCGCTGGCGCAGGCGGGCCCCTCGTTTCATCAGCATGTGCACGCTGAGGCCGGGCAGCAGTTCTTCGAGCCGTCCTTTGAAGCGCCGTTGACCCACGGCGCGGTGGTAATGGCGGCGATCACCAGTTGCACCAACACGGCCAACCCGGCGCAGATGATCCAGGCCGGATTGCTGGCACGTCGTGCACGGGCACGCGGCGTGGGGCGCAAACCCTGGGTGAAGACTTCGCTGTCGCCGGGTTCGCGGGTGGTGGCGGACTATCTGGATGCGGCGGGTTTGTTGGAGGATTTTGCGGCGCTGGGCTTCGACCTGGCGGGCTTTGGCTGCATGACCTGTATCGGCAATTCCGGAAGCCTGGAGGCTCATGTGGAGGCCTTTGCCGAGCAAGGCCTCAAGGGTGTGGTGGTGCTGTCGGGCAATCGCAATTTCGAAGGACGGGTCAACCCCAAAGTCCCCGCCGGGTACCTGGCCTCGCCGGCGCTGTGCGTGGCCTATGCGATTGCCGGGAGCATTGATATCGACCTGTCCAGCAGTCCGCTGGCGTTGGATGCCCAAGGCACGCCGGTGTACCTGGAGGAGCTGATGCCCAGTGATGCCGAGGTGGCGGCGCACGTGGCGCAGGTGGTGCGCCCGGTGTTGTTCCAGCAACGCAGTGAACTGCTCTGGCAGGGCACGCCGCACTGGCAGGCGCTTGAGGCCGACGCCAGCGTGAGATTTGCCTGGAACCCGGATTCCACCTATTTGCGCCGCCCGCAGTACCTGGCGCAGGTGCCGCCCGTGCCGGCGGCGCGCCTGTCGGTGCGCAACGCGAGGGCGTTGGTGGTGCTTGGTGATAACGTCACCACGGACCATATTTCACCGGCGGGCACCATCCCTTCCGAGAGCCTGGCCGGTGCCTGGCTGCGCGAAAGGGGGGAGGCCGAGGCGGATTTAAACCAGTACTCGACACGGCGCAGCAACCACGAAGTGATGGTGCGCGGGGCCTTCACCAACCCGCGCTTGAACAACCTGCTGGATCCGACACAAACACCACGCCGAGGTGTGTGGGCGTGGAATGCCGACCACACGGACTACCAGCCGTTGTACCTGGCCGCGCAGAGCTACGCCGGCACGCCCACCGTGCTGTTTGCCGGGAGCAACTACGGCGCCGGTTCCAGCCGGGATTGGGCGGCGAAGGTGCTGAGCCTGTTGGGGATCAAGGCGGTGGTGGCGCGCAGTATCGAGCGCATTCATCGCAGTAACCTGATCGGCATGGGCGTGTTGCCGTTGGTGTTCAGCGCCGGGACGACGGTGCAGGACCTGGCGCTGGATGGCAGCGAGCGCTTGACGTTCCTGGGGCTGGAACACCTGCAGGTTGGCGAGAACCTGATCACCCTGCAGATCGATCGCGCCGATGGCCGTGTTGTCACGCACCGGCTGGTTTTGCGCCTCGACTCGTTGCAAGAGCTTGGGTACCTTGAGCACGGCGGCGTGCTGCCGTTTGTGATCCGCAAGACCGTGCAACGAACCCGCCCAGGAGCGCTCGATGATTGATCCCGCTGTACTGCAACAACTGGCCCCCGATGGCGTGCTGCGTGCCGCCATCAACTTCGGCAACCCGGTGCTGGCGCAACGCGGCGCGGGTGGTGAGCCACAGGGGGTGTCCGTGGCGTTGGCCAAGGCCTTGGCTGAAGAGCTGGGTGTCGAGTTGGCGCTGATCACCTTCGAGGCGGCGGGCAAGGTCTTTGCTGCGCTGGCCGAGGATGCCTGGCGCGTGGCGTTCCTGGCCATCGAGCCGGTACGTGAGCAGGAGATCGCGTTCAGCGCACCTTACGTGGCGATCAAGGGCACCTACCTCGTGGCGACGGATTCGCCCTTTACCCACATCGCCCAATTGGATGCAGCGGGTCGACGCATCGCCGTCGGCCAAGGCGCAGCCTACGACCTGTACCTGAGCCGTACGGTGGCGCATGCCGAGCTGGTACGGGCGCCTACGTCGGCAGCAGCGGTGGACTGGTTTATCGCGCAAGGTCTGGATGCGGCGGCGGGGGTGCGGGACTTTCTGCGCACCCGCGTGAGCGCGCAATGGCGCCTGGTCGAGGATGACTTCATGACCATCCGCCAAGCCATGGCGGTACCGGTGGCGCATGCAGCCGCTGCCGCGTTCGTCAGGTCCTTTGTCGAACGGCAGAAAGAGAAGGGTGTGGTAAAGCGAGGTCTCGAGGCCAGCGGGCAGAGCGCTGAATTACAGGCGACGTAGAAAGGATTTGACGATGTGCCGGGTGGCGTCGGTGGTGTCCAGTTCATCCACGGCGCCATAGGCGTACCACTGGCAATCGATGATTTCGTTGCACGGCCGCGCGTCGGCGATGTTCACCACCGAGGCCTCGAACACATGGTGTACGGTGTCGCGGGCCTTGAGCTCCTGCAGGTACAGCAAGCCGTCCACATTCAACCCGGTTTCTTCTTTCAGCTCGCGTTCGGCCGCGCCGACCGGGCGCTCGTTCCGTTCGACCTTGCCGCCCGGCAATGCCCATTTTGACCTGGCCTTGCGCACGAAGAGGATATGTCCCTCGTGTTCGCAAATGACCGTTGCGCGTATTTTCATCGTCTGTGCCCCCGCAGCGGGATGAATGTCATAAAAGTGTAATGCAAATGTCATGCTAAGTGGTTATGGCGTACCGGGTTGGGGATGTGGATACTGCCTGATTGATGAAAACGGACGAGGACAACAGATGAACACCGTACGCTGGGGCATGATCGGCTGTGGCAGTGTCACTGAACTGAAGAGTGGACCCGCCTTCTATAAAGCGCCAGGTTCGGCGCTGGTCGCCGTGATGGGGCGCCGCGAGGCAGCCGTGCGCGATTATGCGGCGCGCCATGGCATTGCCCGTTTCTATACCGACGCCCAGGCACTGATCGACGACCCTGAAGTGGACGCGGTGTATATCGCCACACCGCCCGACAGCCACCTCGAGTACAGCCTGATGGTGGCGGCGGCCGGCAAGCATTGCTGTGTCGAGAAGCCCATGTCGCTGAATGCCGAGCAGAGCGCGTTGATGCAGCGCACGTTCGAACGGGCCGGGCTGCACCTGTTTGTCTCCTACTATCGTCGCTCGCTGCCGCGCTTCCAGCAGGTACGCGAGTGGCTGCAGGCGGGACGCATCGGCCAACTGCGCCACCTGACCTGGACCCTGTGCAAGCCTCCGGGGGCCGACGACGCCAGCGCCGCCAACTGGCGCACTGACCCACTGATTGCCGGTGGCGGTTACTTTGCCGACCTGGCCAGTCACGGCTTTGACCTGTTCCAGTACCTCGCCGGGGATATCGTCGAGGTCTCGGGCTTTACCGCGCGCCAGGCCGGGCGCTATGCGGCGGAAGATGCAGTGACGGCCTGCTGGACCTTTGGCTCGGGCGCCCTGGGCATGGGCTGCTGGAACTTCGTCGCGGACCGCAAGGAAGACCGCGTCGAGCTGATCGGCAGCCGTGGTCGCATTCAGTTCTCGGTGTTCGAAGACCAGCCGCTGCGCCTGGAAGCCGAGACCCAGGAAGTGCTCGAAGTACCGTGCCACGCGCATATCCAGTGGCACCATGTGTTGGCGATGAATGCACACATTCGCGGCGAGGCCGAGCATCCTTCGCTGGCCATCGAGGCGTTGAAGACTGATCGGATTCTCGACAAGGTGCTATTACGCAACCCCCACCATCCTGGGTAGTCGCGATAAAAAGGTTTTTTCAAGGAATAGACCGATGAAATACTGGATGGTGGTGTGGCTGGTGCTGGCGACCGGCGCAGTGGCGGCCCCGCGTGAACAGGGCACGCCGGGGGAGTTTGATTTCTATGTGCTGTCGTTGTCGTGGTCGCCGACGTTTTGCCTGACGCACCCGGACAACGAACAGTGCTCGGGCAAGGGCTACGGGTTTGTGCTGCACGGCCTGTGGCCGCAGTACGCGCGAGGAGGGTGGCCGGCGAGCTGTGCGCCGCAGTCTTACCTGAGCCGGGAAGCAATGGACAAGGGCGCGACGTTGTTCCCCACGCGTGCGCTGCTCAAGCACGAATGGGCCAAGCATGGCACCTGCAGCGGGCTTGAACCGCTGGCGTACCTGGAAAAAACCGACGCGGCGTTGGGCGTGGTTGCCATTCCACACCAATTGCAGCCGTTCAACACACCGCCGTCGTTGCCGGCTCGCGAGATCGAGGCGCTGTTTCGCCAGAGCAACCCGCGCATGGGCAATCACGGTGTGGCGGTCATCTGCAAAGGCAAGGTGCTGTCGGAGGTGCGGGTGTGCCTGACCAAGGACCTGGCCTTCGCCGGCTGTCCGCGCAGTGTCAAAAGCCAGTGCCGCGAGGGTGAAATCCGCATTCCGGCCCAGCGCTAGGGCAGCATCGCCACGCGATAACGCTCATCAAAATCCTCGGCCAACTGCGCCAGGGTGACCTTGCCGAGGCGCTTCAACAGCAGCGCCTGGGCTTGTTCGAAGGCGTCAGTGAGCGCCGCGTTCACGGCCTGTTCCACCAGGCATTCCGGGTGATCGGTGGACAGGCCGATGGCGAAGATCGACGGCGTGCCCAGGGCGTTGTGAATGTCCAGCAAGGTGATTTCACTCAAGGGCTTGCCCAAGCTCCAGCCGCCCTGATGGCCTTTTTCCGAGCGCACATACCCTTTTTCCTTGAGCAACCCGAGGGTGCGCCGCACCACCACCGGATTGGTGCCGAGCATCTGCGCGATGGTCTCCGAAGTCGCGCGTTCTTCATGGCGGCCCATATGGATCAGCACATGCAGCATGCGCGACAGGCGCGTGTCGTTTCTCATCAAAAAACCTCAAGTTGATTCGCGCCAAAGTATCGTTCGTAACCTAAAAAGTTGCGAGAGTCTTGACGCGCTATTTTTACGTAACTTATGGTGTGTCGTGAAAGCGCGCGGATAACCGCGTGCACTCACCATAGGGTCACTCTCATGATCTACGACGTGATTATTGTCGGCGGCAGCTACGCCGGTTTGTCAGCGGGCCTGCAATTGGCGCGGGCGCGGCGCCAGGTGCTGGTGATCGACGCGGGGCAGCGGCGCAACCGGTTTGCGGCCACGTCCCACGGGTTTCTTGGGCAGGACGGCCAGTCGCCGCAGGCCATTGCCGCCGAAGGGCGCAGCCAGTTGATGGAGTACCCGACGGTCACCTGGGTGCAGGGCAGCGTGGTTCAGGCGACATTAGAACCGCAGGGCTTCAGCCTGGGCACTGAATTCAACGGTACGTTCCAGGGCAAGCGCCTGATCCTGGCCACCGGCGTGGTCGACGAATTGCCCGCCATTGAAGGCCTGCAGGAGCGCTGGGGCACGCGGGTGTTCCATTGCCCTTACTGCCACGGCTATGAGCTGGACCAAGGCCGTATCGGCGTCCTCGCCACGTCTTCGCTGGCGATGCATCACGCATTGATGCTGCCGGACTGGGGCGCCACGACCTTGTTCACCAACGGCGTATTCACCCCGGATGCCGAGCAGCAGGCGCAGTTGGCGCGACGTGGGGTCAGTGTGCAAAGCGCCGGCGTACGGCGAATCAGCGGCGAGCGTGCCGACCTCGAACTGGATGACGGCCAGGTGTTCAAGCTCGACGGTATCTTCACGATGTCGCGGACCCGGCTCAGCCCGTTGGCCGCGCAGTTGGGCTGTGCACTGGCCGATGGCCCCAGCGGCGCTTACCTGCACACCAACGACATGCGCCAGACCTCAGTGCCGGGCGTGTTTGCCTGTGGTGACGCGTCCCTCGCCGCCGGCTCCGTGGCGCTGGCCGTGGCCGAGGGTGTGCGCGCCGGGGTCGGCGCGCATTTTTCGCTGGTCAGCGGTTGAGGTAGACCGGGCTGTCGGTGGACAGCGACGCCTTCACTGCGTGGGTCATATCGGTGATCAACACTTCTTCGCGGTCCTCGCCCAGGGCTTGCAGGGTGAGGGCGACCACTTCCTGGGGCGTGCTTTTAGGCGCCTGCACATCAGCGACCATGTCGGTGTCGATGTAGGCCGGGTGCACGCCGATCACCAGGGTGTTCTGCTCGCGCAACTCGCCGCGCAGGCCGTTGGTCAGGCCCCACTGGGCGGATTTCGAAGTGCTGTAGCCACCGGCGCCCGGCGGGCTCAGCCAGCTCAGCACCGAGAGGATATTGATCAGCGCGCCGCCGCCCTGTTTGGCCAGGATCGGCGCAAAGGCACGGCTCAGGCGCAGGGTGCCGAAGGTGTTCACGTCAAAGTGCTGTTGCAGGTTTTCGACACTGTCTTCGGCCAGCAACGAACCGTACTTCAGGAAGCCCGCATTGTTGATCACCACACTGACGTCCGCGCACTGCTCGGCGGCGTGCTGCACGCTGGCCGGGTCGGTGATGTCGAGGGCAATCGGGGTGCTGCCGGGAATGTCCACGCTGCGCGGATCCCGCGCACCGGCGTAGACCTTGGCGGCGCCGGCTGCCAGCAGGGCGGTGACGAAAGCTTTACCCAGGCCGCGATTGGCGCCGCTGACCAATACCACTTTTCCACGAATATCCATGATGAACTCCAGGCTGCGAATTAGGTTTAATAATGAAACCGTTTTTATCCTGAGGCTGTTGGTCCTATAATGCAACCAGATTTTTCAATGCCGGGAGGCCCGACGATGAAACGCAAATGCCTGGAAGGCGATGGCTGCCCCGTTGCCCGTGCCCTGGACGTGGTGGGCGACTGGTGGACGCTGTTGATCATCCGCGATGCATTCGCCGGCGTGACGCGCTTCGGTGATTTCCAGAAGCACCTGGGCGTGGCTAAAAACATCCTTGCCACGCGCCTCAAGGACATGGTCGAGCAGGGCCTGCTGCAAACCAGTGAAGTCGGTGCGCGCAGTGAATATCAGCTGACCGACAAGGGCCGCGCGCTGATGCCGGTGCTGGTGACGCTGGCGCAGTGGGGGGAGGCGCACACGCAGCCCGAACAGGCCGGCGCGCGCGTGCTGGATGCGCGCTCGCTCAAGCCGCTGCGCAAGGTCGAGATCCTGGCCGAGGATGGCCGGGTGCTGGGCCTCGACGATATCGTCACGCAGGTCAGCCAGGCGCGATTGCCGTCTATGTGATCTGTGGGCGCGCAGTGAGTGCGCGCCGACAGGGGGCGGGGTCTATTTGCTATCGAGGAAGCCCAGCAGCGCTGCATTGAACAACGCCGGGTCCTGCAGGAAGGCAAAGTGGCTGGTGTTCGGCAGGATCAGCAGGCCGGCCCCTGGGATGGTGGCCGCCATGTACTCGGTGTGCTCGCGCTTGATCGCTTCGTCATGGTCGCCGTCGGCGATCAGGATTGGCGTCTTGATGCTCGCCAGCTGGGCGTCGGTCCAGTTCGGTTGGCTGGCCCACATATGGCTGATCTGCTCGACGAATGCATCGTACTCTTTAGGCGTCGGCGACAGCTTGGCGTACTCCTTGCCGGCGCGTTCGATGAAGGCCGCGAAGGTCGGGTTTTTCTCTACGCCGTCCTTGACCCCGGCGGTCTGGGTGTTGGCGGCGAACGCGAACACCTTGCCGATCCGGTCCGGATGACGCAGGGCCAGGTCGATGCCGATGATGGCGCCGTCGCTCCAGCCGACAATATCGGCACGCGGGATCTTCAGGCTGTCGAGCACGGCCACCACGTCATCGGCCATCAGGTCGTAGCCGTAGGGTTTATCGTCCCGCGAGCTGCGCCCGTGGCCACGGCTGTCGAGGCTGATTACTGTGTGCTTGGCCGCCAGCGCCTTGACCTGGTTGCCCCAGTAATCGGAGTTGGACAGCCCACCGTGCAGCAGCACCACCGGCGATCCATGCCCGGTGCGGGTGTAGTAGACCTTGATGCCGTTGACGGCGGCGTAGCCGGTTTTGGCGCCGGCCACCGGGGCCGGCGTCGGCGGCAGGGTTTCCCAGCGTTCAGCGGCCTGGACCGCAGAGAAAGACAGCAACAGGCAGGCAGTTGCCAGCAGGCGACGTGACATGGCGATTCCTTTGAATGCAGTGAGTAGGCGCTGAACTCTAGCACCGGCCCAGGCGTGGGAAATACGCATTTTTGCCTATTGAGATCGGCATTCTGAAAGAAAAAAATGCAGTTATATCAATGGAATAAAAGCGTCTAAAGCGCCCGGGCCAGAACGGTTTCGCCGCCGTTGTCTGTCCCGCGCCGTGAGCGGTGCGAGGCCACTCCAGGGGCGCACACAAAATACTTCGACAAGGGTCATTTTGTTCAATACCCCGCGTGCCTTGCCCTTTAACGTGGCTCCATTGTCATCTGCCCGAATAAAAAGGAACTGCAATGAGCTTGATCATTTCCATGGCCGCCTTCGCACTGGCCACCTCGATCACACCCGGACCGGTCAATGTGGTGGCCCTGAGTTCAGGCGCGCGCTTCGGTTTTGTCGCCAGCCAGAAACACGTGTTCGGCGCCGCCGTCGGCTTCACCTTGTTGCTGGTGTTGATTGGCCTGGGGCTGCATGAAGTGCTGGTGCGCTGGCCGCTCCTGACGCAGTTGATCCAGTGGGGCGGGGTGGCCTTCTTGCTCTACATGGCCTGGAAACTCGCGGTGGACGATGGCCGCCTGGACGCGGACGGCAGCGCGACGGCGCCGTCGATGCTCTACGGCGCGATCATGCAATGGCTCAACCCCAAGGCCTGGCTGGCCTGCGTGGCGGGCATGGGCCTGTTTGTGGCGGACGGCGATGCTCGGCAGGTCTGGCTGTTTGCCGGCCTTTACCTGGTGATCTGCTACCTGTCGGTGGCGTGCTGGGCCTATGCCGGCACGTTCCTGCGCCGCTACCTGGGCAACCCCCAGGGTGTGCGTGTATTCAACCGCTCGATGGCCGCGTTGCTGGTGGCCAGTGTGGGTTATTTGCTGATGGCTTGAGGACGTCGCGGTACTGCCCCGGCGTGGCCGCGAAATGCTGCTTGAAGGCGCGCTGGAAATGCGCCTGGTCGGCAAAGCCTGCGGCCAGGGCGACATCGGCGATCAGCTTGCCGTTGCGCAGTTGGGTGCGTGCAAACTGGATGCGCCGGTTGACCAGGAAGGCATGCGGGGTCAGCCCGTAATACTGTTTGAAGGCGCGGATCAGGTACGACGGCGACAGCTCGGCGGCCAGGCAGATATCTTCCAGCTTCAGGGCCTGGGTGCAGTGTTCGCGGATGTAGTCGGCGGCCCGTTCCAGCTTGTGGTTGACCTCGCGCATCGGGGCGGGTGAAGGGTTCAGGCGTTGCTGCACTTCGCTGAAATAACTCACCAGTGCGCTTTGCTTTTGCAGGTGTTCGGCCTGCTCATCCACCAGCATCCGGTACAGCTCCAGCAAGCCCTCGTACAGTACCGGGTCGCGCGTGTAGGGCGTATTGAATGGCCGGTAACCCTGGTCGGTGCTGAACCCCAGTTGGTACTGCAGGTCGGTCAGCCAGGGCGTGTCGATGTACAGCATCTTGTAGGACCATCGCTCGTTGTCGATGGGATTGCAGGCGTGCACATCGCCGGGGTTCATCAACACCACCGTGCCGGCGCTGATCTCGAACGTCGCTGCACCGTAGTGGTAATAACTGCGCCCCGTGGTGACCACCCCGATGGAGAAGTGCTCGTGGGCATGGCGCGTGTAGGTGACCTTGCGCCCATCGGCGATGGTGCGCGCTTCGATGAACGGTAAGCGCTCGTCGCGCCAGAAGCGCGGCGAGTGCGAAGGGTGAGCAAGGCTGTTCAGCGACATGGCGGCAGTTCCATCCCTTGAGCGAGTGAAGGGATGATTGCACAGACCGCCCGGGGCGTCAGCCTAGAAATCCCACTTGGTCGCCAGCTGCAGGCTGCGCGGTTCGCCGTAGAAGCCGGTGCCGAAGTTGCCCAGGCCCGTGTAGTACTTCTTGTCGAAGAGGTTCTTCACGTTCAGCGTGGTGCTCAGGTGGTCGTTGAAGCGATAGCGTGCCATCAGGTCGACCAGGTAGTAGCTGTCCTGGGTGATGCGCGAATCGTGGCCGAAGTTGACCGTGTCATTCGGGTCCGGCTGGAACACCTTGCCGAAGAACTCACTCTGCCAGTTCACACCGCCGCCCACGGTGATGTTGTCCAGGGCGCCCGGCAGGCGATAGGCGCTGAACAGCCGTACGACTTGTTGCGGCGTGGTGGTCTGCAGCACCGAGCTGTAGACGTAGCCGTCATTGGCATCGCGGGTGTGCTGGTAGGTGTAGCCGGCGGAGATATTCCAGCCGTCGAGCACTTCGCCCGACAGCTCGGCTTCGAAGCCTTTGGTGGTGGCGCCGGCGATGGGGCGGTAGATCGAGTCGCTCTCGAAGCCCGAGACGTACTCGGCCACGTTGTCCTGTTCGATGCGGAACGCGGCGAAGCTGGCATTCAGGCGGCCGCCGTAGAACGCTGCCTTGAGCCCCGCTTCATAGGTCTGGCCTTCGACCGGGTCGAGCAGCTTGCGGTCGGCATCCTTGCTGGTTTGCGGGCGATAGATCTGGGTATAGCTGGTGTAGACCGACCAGGTGTCGTTCAGGTCATAGACGACCCCGGCATAGGGCGTGACCACGCCACTCTGGTGGTAGGTGGCGCGGTTGTCGGCCTGGGCGGGGTCAAAGAAGTCGGTGGTGTCGGTACCGCTGAAATTGCTCACGCGCGCGCCGAGGATCACCGCCAGGTCATCGGTCGGTTTCAGGCGAGTGGCGAGGTAGGCGCCGGTCTGGCGTTGCACGATATCGTTCTGGCCGCTGCGTGGGATGTCGGGCTTGGGGTATTCGCCGTGCCAGTCAAAGATGCTGCCGCCCACCGGTGGGTAGATCGAACCGTATACCGGCACGTCCTGTTTCGAGCGGGTGGCCATGAAGCCCATGATCAATTCGTGCTCGCGGCCGAACAGGCTGAACGGCCCGCTGAGGTTGACGTCCAGGGTGTTCTGCACCTGGTCGCCCTTGTACTTGCCCATGAACATGTACATGCCCTCGCCGCTGACCGGATCGGGATTGCCGCCACTCGCGGAGGCGAGCAGGGTGTCGTGCTGGCTGCGCTTGCGGTCGAGGCTGACTTTGAGCGACCAGTCATTGGCGAGCTTCTGCTGCACCGAGGCGAAGATCGTCTGGTTCTGGAAGTCGCGACGGCTCCAGTCGGCGGCCGGGTTGAACGATCGCGAGAAGTTTGTGCGCGAGCCGTCGCTGAAATACATCGGGAAACCGGTCCAGCTGGCGCCGCGCGAGCGGGTGTCCTGCTGGTCGATACCGAAGGTCAGCAGGGTGTCGGGGGTGAGATCCGCTTCGAGGATGCCGTAGGCGATGTCCTTGGTGTTCTGGTAGTGGTCCAGGTACGACTGGCGATCCTGGTACACGCCGACAAAGCGCCCGCGCACATTGCCGGACTCGGTCAGGGGGCCGGAGATATCGCCTTCGGTGCGGTAGTTGTCCCAGGAGCCGAAGGTCTGGGTGACCGACGCCTTGAAGTCGCGGGTGGGTTTTTTGCGGATCAGGTTGACCGTGGCCGAGGGGTCGCCGGAGCCGCTCAACAGGCCCGCCGAACCCTTGATGATTTCCAGGTGGTCGTACACCGCCATGTCGGTACTGGTGGTGCCGTAGTCGTACACGCCGTCATAGGTGGAGTTGACGCCGTCGTACTGGAAGTTGGTGATCGGCAAGCCCCGGCTGGAGAACTCCCAGCGCTCGCTGTCGTAGTTCTGCACACTGACGCCCGGGGCGCGGCGCAGGGTGTCGGCGATGCTGTTGGAGCCTTGGTCGTCCATCTGCTGGCGGGTGATCACGGTGACCGACTGCGGGGTTTCGCGCATCGACAGCGGCAGGCCGGTGGCCGACGCCATGGAGCCTGTGGTGTAGGCGTGGGTGTCTTCGGTGGTGGCGCCCAGGTCCTGGCCGGAAATGGTGGTAGCACCCAGCTCCAGGGCGCCGGTGTTGGCCGGGATCGGTTCGAGTACGTAGCCGTTGTTGCCTTGGGGCAGGGCTTGCAGGCCGCTGCCCTGCAACAGGCGCTGCAAGCCGCTGGCCGCGGTGTAGTTGCCATTCAGGCCTGGGCTGGTTTTACCTGCGGCGAGGCTGTTGTGCCCGGCGATGAAAATACCCGACTGCTCGGCGAAGCTGTTCAGCACATTGACCAGGGTGCCGGCGGCAATACGGTAGCTGCGCGCGGCTTCCTGGGTCGATGGCGTTTCGGCGGCGTGCAGCGTCGGTGCGCCGAGGCAAAACAGCGAGGTGGCCAACGCCAGTGGGCGCAGCGCGAAGCGAGCAGGTTGCGGCATGAATGTTTCCCTTTGGATCAAATCGATCGGCGAATTGAAAGCGTCTGCAGGGTTAACCGAACGAGTTTTGAAAAAGGGCACTGGCGGTTGAAGATTTTTTTACTGGGGGCTGACGGTGACCCACCACGGCAGCAACCGGTCGACGCGAATCGGCAACGCGGCTTGCAGCAGGCGCAGGGCGTGGTCGCTGTCCTTGAGCGGGAATGAACCCATTACCGGCAACTGCGCCACGGCCGGGTCGCAACCCAGGTGGCCGGGACGATAACGGTTGAGCTCGGCGACCAGCTCGCCCAGCGCCAGGTTGTCGGCCAGCAGCACGCCACGGCTCCAGGCCTCTCGGGCGGGAGAGGCCGGGGCGGTGGGGTCGAAACCGTTGCGGGCGAACCGGACCTGCTGGCCTGCCTCGATGATGCGCACCTGCTGGTTGAGGGTGCTGACCTGCACCCGGCCTTCGAACACGTTGAGCTGGGTATGCTCGTCGCCCTGCAGCACGCTGAAGCGGGTGCCCAGCGCCTGCAGTCGGCCGTGTTCGGTGTCCACCAGGAATGGGCGGCTGGCGTCCTTGGCCGTATCGATCAGCACTTCGCCAAAGCGCAGGCGCAGCAAGCGTTGCGTTGAATCGAAGCGCACATCCAGCGCGCTCAGGGCGTTAAGCCATACATGGCTGCCATCAGCCAGCAAGGCGTCGCGGGTTTCGCCGCTGGCAGTGGCGTAGTCGGCGCTCCAGCCGCCCACCAGCCGGGGCAGGGCGGTGTTGCGCCAGGTGCCCCAGGCCAGCGTCGAACCGGCGCACAGCACCAGCAAGGTCTTGAGGGTCTGGCGCCGTGAACTGCGCAGTGCACGGCCGGCGCCCTGGGAATGCTCCATCAACGGTGCGAAGCGCTGGCTGACGCGTTCCACATAGTGCCAGGCCGCCAGGTGCTCGGGGTTCTGCATCAACCAGGATTGCCAGCGTTGCTGCTCCTGGGCGCTGTTCGGGTCCTGCAGGCGCACGTACCACTGTGCGGCCTGTTCGAGGCTCGCGTGGCTGAGTTTGCCGGTGCGGCTCATTGCACCAGCATCCCGTCGAGCTCGGCTTCGAGGATCGCGCAATGCAGCAAGGCCTGGGCCATGTACTTCTTGACCATGCGCTCGCACACGCCCAACTGTTGCGCGATCTGTTTGTAGGGCAGGCCATGCAGTTGCGCGAGCAGGAAGGCTTGGCTGACCTTTTTCGGCAGGCGGGCGAGCATGGCATCCACTTCGTAGAGGGTCTCGACGATGATGGCGCGCTGTTCCGGCGATGGCTGCGTCGCCTCCGGGCACAACGCCAGGCTGTCGAGCCAGGCTTTCTCCAGCTGGCGACGACGCCAATGGTCGATGCACAACCCGCGGGCAATGGTGGCCAGGTAAGAACGCTGGCGCACATGATCGGTCTCGGCGAGGGGCCGGCTGAGGATGCGGATAAAGGTGTCGTGAGCCAGGTCAGCGGCATCCCAGCGGTCGTTCAGGCGTCGGCGCAACAGGCCAAGCAACCAGCTGTGGTGGGAACCGTAGAGGTGGGTGAAAGAGGTCGACACAATATCCATCCAGCGCAAAAGAATTGGCGTAAATAAGAATTGGTCGCGATTAAAGCAAAGGGCGGGAAGGTGCGCAAATGATATTGGTTTGCTTCCAGGTGGGAGCGGGCTCCCACCTGGGAGTGCAGTGCGTCAGGCCGGTACCAGGAAGGCAGCCTCCAGCAACTGCCGGGTGTAGGCGTGCTGCGGGTCGGCGAAAATCGCCTGGGCGTCGCCTTGTTCCACCACCTGCCCCTGCTTGACCACCATCAACTGGTGGCTCAGCGCCTTCACCACTGCCAGGTCATGGCTGATAAACAGGTAGGTCAGGTTGTACTTGGCCTGCAGGCTGCGCAGCAATTCCACCACCTGGCGCTGTACGGTGCGGTCCAGCGCCGAGGTGGGTTCGTCGAGCAGGATCAGGCGTGGCTTGAGCACCAGGGCGCGGGCGATGGCGATGCGTTGACGCTGGCCCCCGGAGAACTCATGGGGGTAGCGATTGCGCGACGCCGGGTCGAGGCCGACCTCTTTGAGCGCAGCGATGATCGCCGCTTCCTGCTCGGCCGGTGTGCCCATCTTGTGGATGCGCAGGCCTTCGCCGACGATCTCGCTCACGCACATGCGTGGGCTGAGGCTGCCGAACGGGTCCTGGAACACCACCTGCATTTCGCGGCGCAACGGGCGTACCTGTTGCTGGCTGAGCGTGTCCAGTTGCTGGCCTTCAAAGCGGATCCCGCCCTTGCTGGCGATCAAGCGCAAGATGGCCAGGCCCAGGGTGGATTTACCCGAGCCGCTTTCACCGACGATGCCCAGCGTCTGCCCCTGCGGCAGGCTGAAGTTGATGCCGTCCACCGCCTTGACGTAATCGACGGTGGTGCGCAAAAAGCCTTTCTTGATCGGGAACCACACCTTGAGGTCATCGACCTCCAGCAGCGGCGGACCGATAGCGTTGCCGGCCGGCCCGCCGCTGGGCTCGGCTGCCAGCAGTTCCTGGGTGTAGGGGTGCTGCGGCGCCTGGAACAGCGTCTCGCAATCGGCCTGTTCAACGATGCAGCCCTGTTGCATCACGCACACCCGATGGGCGATGCGCCGCACCAGGTTGAGGTCGTGGCTGATCAGCAGCAAGGCCATGCCCAGGCGTGCCTGCAGCTCCTTGAGCAACTCCAGGATCTTCAACTGCACGGTGACGTCGAGGGCGGTGGTCGGCTCGTCGGCGATCAACAACTCCGGCTCGTTGGCCAGTGCCATGGCGATCATCACCCGCTGGCGCTGGCCGCCAGACAACTCATGGGGCAGGGCCTTGAGGCGCTTGTGCGGCTCGGGGATGCCGACCAGTTCCAGCAGTTCCAGGGTGCGCTGGGTCGCGACCTTGCCGGTGAGGCCTTTGTGCAGGCCGAGTACCTCGTTGATCTGCTTCTCGATGTTGTGCAGCGGGTTCAGCGAGGTCATCGGCTCCTGGAAGATCATCGCAATGCGGTTGCCGCGAATGTGCCGCAGGGTTTTTTCCTTGAGCGTCAACAGGTCTTGCCCGGCGTACTCGATGGTGCCCGACGGATGCCGAGCCAACGGGTAGGGCAGCAGGCGCAGGATCGAGTGGGCGGTCACCGATTTGCCGGAGCCGCTTTCGCCGACCAGCGCCAGGGTTTCGCCGCGCTTGATGTCGAAGCTGACGTTGTTCACCACACGGTGGTGATGCTCGCCGGTGACGAACTCGACAGAGAGGTCGCGGATTTCGATCAGATTGTCCTGATTCATCTCATTTCCTCGGGTCGAAGGCATCGCGAGCGGACTCGCCGATAAACACCAGCAGACTCAACATGATCGCCAGCACGGCAAACGCGCTCATGCCCAGCCACGGCGCCTGCAGGTTGGATTTGCCCTGGGCCACCAGTTCACCCAGCGACGGCGAGCCTGCCGGCAAGCCGAAGCCGAGGAAGTCCAGGGCGGTGAGGGTGCCGATGGCGCCGGTGAGAATGAACGGCATGAAGGTCATGGTCGAGACCATGGCATTGGGCAGGATGTGGCGGAACATGATCGCGCCGTTCTGCATGCCCAGTGCCCGGGCCGCGCGTACGTATTCCAGGTTGCGCCCGCGCAGGAACTCGGCGCGCACCACGTCCACCAGGCTCATCCAGGAGAACAGCAGCATGATCCCCAGCAGCCACCAGAAGTTGGGCTGCACGAAGCTGGCGAGGATGATCAGCAGGTACAGCACCGGCAACCCGGACCAGATTTCCAGGAAGCGCTGCCCGGCCAGGTCGACCCAGCCGCCATAGAAGCCCTGCAGGGCGCCGGCGATCACGCCGATGATCGAGCTGAGCACGGTCAGCGTCAGCGCGAACAGTACCGACACACGAAAGCCATAGATCACCCGCGCGAGCACGTCACGGCCCTGGTCATCGGTACCCAGCAGGTTCACCGCGGACGGTGGCGCCGGGGCCGGTACTTTGAGGTCGTAGTTGATGCTCTGGTAGCTGAACGGGATGGGCGCCCACAAGGTCCAGGCATCCTTGGCCTTGAGCAATTCCTGGATATACGGGCTCTTGTAGTTGGCTTCCAGCGGGAATTCGCCGCCGAAGGTGGTCTCCGGGTAGCGCTTGAGCGCCGGGAAATACCAGTCGCCATCGAAGTGCACGGCCAGCGGCTTGTCGTTGGCGATCAACTCCGCGCCCAGGCTCAGCACAAACAGGATCAGGAACAGCCACAGCGACCACCAGCCACGCTTGTTGGCCTTGAACCGCTCGAACCGGCGGCGATTGAGGGGGGATAGATTCATCTCAATGCTCCCGGCTGGCGAAGTCGATGCGTGGATCGACCAGGGTGTAGGTGAGGTCGCCGATCAGTTTCACGATCAGCCCCAGCAGGGTGAAGATGAACAGCGTGCCGAACACCACCGGGTAGTCGCGGTTGATGGCCGCTTCAAAGCTCATCAGGCCGAGGCCGTCGAGGGAGAAGATCACTTCGACCAGCAAGGAGCCGGTGAAGAAGATGCCGATGAACGCCGAGGGGAAGCCCGCGATCACCAGCAACATTGCATTGCGGAACACGTGGCCGTAGAGCACGCGGCGGTTGGTCAACCCCTTGGCCTTGGCGGTGACCACGTACTGCTTGTTGATCTCGTCAAGAAAGCTGTTCTTGGTCAGCAGGGTCATGGTGGCGAAGTTACCGATCACCAGCGCGGTAATCGGCAGCGCCAGGTGCCAGAAGTAGTCGAGAATCTTGCCGCCCCAGCTCAGCTCATCGAAGTTGTTGGACGTCAGTCCGCGCAACGGGAACCAGTCGAAATAACTGCCGCCGGCAAACACCACGATCAACAGGATCGCAAACAGGAACGCCGGGATCGCGTAGCCGACGATGATCGCCGAGCTGGTCCACACATCAAAATGGCTGCCGTGTCGCGTGGCCTTGGCGATCCCCAGCGGGATCGACACCAGGTACATGATCAGCGTGCTCCACAGCCCGAGGGAAATGGACACCGGCATCTTTTCCTTGATCAGGTCGATGACCTTGGCGTCGCGGAAGAAGCTGTCGCCGAAATCCAGCGTGGCGTAGTTCTTGACCATGATCCACAGGCGTTCCGGCGCCGACTTGTCGAAGCCGTACATCTTCTCGATTTCCTTGATCAGCGCCGGGTCCAGGCCCTGGGCGCCACGGTAGCTGGAGCCGGCCACCGCGACTTCGGCACCGCCGCCGGCGATGCGGCTGGTGGCGCCTTCAAAGCCTTCGAGCTTGGCGATCATCTGCTCGACCGGCCCACCGGGCGCGGCCTGGATGATGACAAAGTTGATCAGCAGGATGCCGAACAGCGTGGGGATGATCAGTAACAGGCGGCGAATAATATAGGCCAGCATTCAATCGCCTCCGCTCGCCGGATCGGCGGTCTGGGTGGTGTCCACGGTTACCGCCGGCTTGGCATCGGGCTTGGCCCACCAGGTGGCTGTGCCGACGTCATAGCGCGGAGAGACCTTCGGGTGGCCGAGGTGGTCCCAGTACGCCACGCGGTAGGTCTTGATGTGCCAGTTGGGGATCACGTAGTAACCGAACTGCAGCACACGGTCCAGGGCCTTGGCATGGGCCACCAGGCTTTGGCGCGAGTCGGCGTCGATCAGCTCTTCCACCAGTTGGTCGACGGCCGGGTCCTTGAGCCCCATGTAGTTGCGGCTGCCGGGCTTGTCGGCGCTGGACGACGACCAGAATTCGCGCTGCTCGTTACCCGGTGAGGTGGACTGCGGGAAACTGCCGACCAGCATGTCGAAGTCCCGCGAGCGAATACGGTTGACGAACTGCGAGACGTCGACCCGGCGGATCACCAGGTCGATGCCCAGGTCGGCGAGGTTGCGCTTGAATGGCAGCAGGATGCGTTCGAACTCGGTCTGGGCGAGCAGGAACTCGATGGTCACCGGTTTGCCGGTGGTGTCGACCATCTTGTCGTCGACGATGCGCCAGCCGGCTTCCTGCAGCAGTTGATAGGCCTCGCGCTGCTGGGTGCGGATCATGCCGCTGCCGTCGGTTTTGGCCGGTTCGAAGGCCTGGGTGAAGACCTCGGCGGGGATCTTGTCGCGCAGCGGCTCGAGGATCTTCAGCTCATCCGGTCCGGGCAGGCCGGTGGCGGCCATTTCGGAGTTTTCGAAATAACTGCGGGTACGGGTGTAGGCGCCGTTGAACAGCTGTTTGTTGCTCCATTCGAAGTCCAGCAACAGGCTGATCGCCTTGCGCACGCGCACATCCTGGAACATCGGCTTGCGCGTATTGAACACAAAGCCCTGCATGCCGGTGGGGTTGCCGTTGGGGATTTCTTCCTTGATCAGCCGGCCCTGGGCTACTGCCGGAATGTTGTAGGCGTTGGCCCAGTTCTTGGCACTGAACTCCAGCCAGTAATCGAACTGCCCGGCCTTCAACGCTTCCAGGGAGACGGTGCTGTCGCGGTAGTAGTCGGTGATGCGGTTATCGAAATTGTAGAAACCTTTAGTGATCGGCAGGTCCTTGGCCCAGTAGTCCTTGACCCGCTCGTAGCGGATCATGCGCCCGGCCTTGACCTCGGCGACCTGGTACGGCCCGCTGCCCAGCGGCACTTCCAGGTTGCCCTTGGCAAACTCGCGCGTGGCCCACCAGTGCTTGGGCAATACCGGCAGTTGCCCGAGGATCAGCGGCAATTCACGATTGTTGGTGCGCTTGAACTTGAACAGCACGCGCAGTGGATCCTCGGCGACCACTTCGTCGACGTCGGCATAGTAGGTGCGGTAGATCGGCGAGCCTTCCTTGAGCAGGGTCTGGAAGGTGAACACCACGTCTTCGGCACGGATCGGGTGACCGTCGTGGAAGCGCGCTTCGGGGCGCAGGTAGAAGCGCACCCAACTGTTGTCCGGGGCCTTTTCGATCTTGCCGGCGACCAGCCCGTACTCCGTGATCGGTTCGTCCAGGCTCTGCATGGCCAGGGTATCGTAGATCAACCCCAGGTTGTCGGCGGGCACGCCCTTGCTGATGTACGGGTTGAGGCTGTCGAAGCCGCCCATGCTCGACTCGCGGAAGGTGCCGCCCTTGGGCGCGTCCGGGTTGACGTAGTCGAAGTGCTTGAAGTCGGCGGGGTATTTCGGCGGTTCGTTGTAGAGCGTCAACGCATGTTGCGGGGCGGCCTGGGCCGCGGTGCACAGCAACAGGCCGCCAAGCAGGGCAGTACGCAAATACATCATTGGGCTTTCTCCGAAGCTTTCAGCCACCACGCGCTCAGGCCCAGGCTATAGGGCGGCGTGGTGACAAAGGCGAACCGGTTGCGGTACGCCAAGCGATGATAGTTGAGGTACCAGTTGGGAATACTGTAGTGCTGCCACAGCAGCACCCGGTCCAGGGCGCGACCGGCCGCCAGTTGTTCTTCGCGGGTCTTGGCCGCCAGCAGTTGTTCCAGCAGGTGATCGACGATGGGGTTGTTGATGCCTGCGTAGTTCTTGCTGCCCTTGATGGCGGCCTGGCTGGAGTGGAAGTACTGCCATTGTTCGAGGCCGGGGCTCAAGGTCTGGTTGAGGGTGATCAGGATCATGTCGAAGTCGAACTGGTCCAGGCGCTGCTTGTACTGCGCGCGGTCAACCGTGCGCAGGCGCGCGTCGATGCCGATGCTGATCAGGTTCTCGACGTACGGCTGCAGGATGCGCTCCAGGTTCGGGTTGACCAGCAGGATCTCGAAGCGCAGCGGTTGCCCGTCCTTGTCGAGCAGGCGTTGCCCCGACAGCTTCCAGCCTGCTTCGCCGAGCAGGGCGAGGGCGCGGCGCATGGTTTCGCGGGGGATACCGCGTCCGTCGGTCTGGGGCAGGCTGAAGGCCTGCGTGAACAGGTTGGGCGGCAACTGGTCGCGGTAGGGCGAGAGCATCAGCCATTCATGGCCGGTGGGCACCCCGGTGGCGGCGAATTCACTGTTGGGGTAATAGCTGAGGGTACGTTTATAGGCGCCGCTGAACAGCGTGCGGTTGGTCCACTCGAAGTCGAACATCATGCCCAGGGCTTCGCGCACCTTGGTCTGGCTGAAGGTCGGCCGGCGCGTGTTCATGAACAGGCCCTGGCTCTGGGTCGGGATCTGGTGGGCGATCTGTGCCTTGATCACGTCGCCCCGGTTAACCGCCGGGAAGTTGTAGCCATTCGCCCAGTTCTTGGCCTGGTGCTCGATATAGATATCGAACTCACCGGCCTTGAATGCTTCGAAGGCCACGTCGCTGTCGCGGTAGAACTCCACTTCGACCTTGTCGTAGTTATAAAAACCCTGGTTGACCGGCAGGTCCTTGCCCCAGTAGTCCTTGACCCGCTCGAACACCAACTGCCGCCCTGGGGTGACCTTGCTGATACGGTACGGCCCACTGCCCAAAGGGGGTTCGAAGGTGGTGGCCTTGAAGTCGCGATTCTTCCAGTAGTGCTGGGGCAGCACCGGCAACTCGCCCAGGCGCAGGATCAGCAGCGGATTGCCGGCGCGCTTGAACACAAATCGGATGCGGTGCCGGTTGAGGATATCGACCCGCGCCACTTCCTGCAGGTTGGTGCGGTACTGGGGGTGGCCTTCGGTCAGCAGGGTGCGATAGGAAAACGCCACGTCATACGCGGTGATCGGCTTGCCATCGTGAAAGCGTGCTTCCGGGCGCAGGTTGAACACCACCCAGCTGCGGTCCTCGCTGTACTCCACCGACTGGGCAATCAGCCCGTAGCTGGAAGTGGGTTCATCGCCGGACGGCGCGTACTGGCCAGTGCCGACCATCAACGGCTCGTTCAGCTCATTGACGCCGTACTGGAGGAAATTGGGCGTGGAAACCGGGCTGGAGCCCTTGAAGGTGTAGGGGTTGAGCGTATCGAACGTGCCAAATGCCATGACCCGCAAGGTCCCGCCTTTCGGCGCTGCAGGGTTTACCCAATCGAAGTGGGTGAATTTGGCCGGGTACTTGAGCGTGCCGAACTGCGTGTAACCGTGGCTCTCGGTAATCGTCGCGTTCGCACCAAAGCTCAAGGCCAGACTTATTAGTAAAAGGAGGGGACGCTTCAAGTCAGGAATCCGATCCAGGCAGCTTGGGCTTTATGATCGGTACAGTAACAGCTTGTTCCGGTTGGAAAAAGGCTGTTGCGGGGGCTGACTGAGGGCCGGCGAGGTCTTGAGCGGTATGACGGACAAATGTGGGAGCTGGCTTGCCTGCGATAGCATCGGCTCGGTATCACCGATACACCGAGGTGTCTGCATCGCAGG
>NZ_JASCPP010000044.1:0-50277 GCF_029959745.1 Pseudomonas sp. PS01298
GCGCAGCAGCCCCAAAACAGGCACCGCGTGATAACTGAAAAACCGCATTTTGCTTGATGGGGCTGCTGCGCAGCCCAACGCGGGGCAAGCCCGCTCGCCACAAGAGCCTGACCAGACACAAGAGACTGACCAGACACAAGAGACTGACCAACCACAAGAGGCTGACTTGCAACAAGAGCCTGACCTGCAACAAGAGGCTGACTTGCAACAAGAGCCTGACCTGCAACAAGAGGCTGACTTGAAACAAGAGCCTGACCAGCCACAAGAGGCTGACTTGAAACAAGAGGCTGACCAGCCACAAGAGGCTGACTTGAAACAAGAGGCTGACCAGCCACAAGAGACTGACCTGCAACAAGAGCCTGACTTGCCACAAGAGCCTGACTAGCAACAAGAACCAGGCCTGCCACGACGTCCTTCTGCCACAAGCGGTCAGCTGTTCACAGAAGGCCGATCTGCCACCTTGGATCTTTTCGCCACGACCAACCGTCGCCACAGCCATACCCACAACCACAGCACGGGGAACGCCAGGACTACGAAGGGCAGCACATAACTGGCGCGTTCCAGTGCATCGGCAGTGCCTTCGACCAGGTTGTCGCCCAGGTTGCTGAACATCCGGCTGAAGCGTGACGCCTGGTTCGCGCCGTCGGATGAGCGGAAGTTCAAGGTGACGCGGTTGGTATCGAGGCGGCGTTGCTGGCCCGCGGCGACTTGGGCCAGTGCCTGCAGTTCGTTTTCGATGCCGGCCTGCTCCTTGCTCAAGGCAATCAAGTCGCTGACGGTGATGTCCTTGCGCTTGGCCAATTCGTCGAGGCGTTGCTGCTGGACTTGGAGGCGGTCCTGGCGGCGTTGCACATCGGCGACAGCGTCGGCCAGGTCTTCGGCAGTGGTGATGCGTTGGCCGAGCTTTCCGCCTTCCGCGGCCAGGGCCACCATCGGTTCCACGCCGGTCGGCGCGATGCGCAGGATGATTTCGCCGCCGTTGCCGTCTTCGGTGATTCCGAGAATATTGCAGGCGCCAAAGCGAGCCGACTCACAGGCTTCGCGGGTGGCCTGCATGCGCGGAGCGAGCAGGGCGCCGGGCAGCGCCAGGGTCAACTCATGTTCATAGGCCAATTGTGCGCCGGCCCGGCCTTGCTCGCCGTTGATCACGTTGGCGCGGGAGTGATCCTTGGGCGAGCAGCCGACCAGGGCCAGGCCGGCCAGCAAGAGCCATAAAAGCGCGGGAGGTTTGCCGTCCAGATGGCGCATTGCAATTCCTTGGGGTGTGCGGGGAAATTGACCGCGATTAAAGCCGGTCTGGCGGATTAACGCAAAGCATCGCGAAGGATTTGCGTAGCTGATGGTGATGGCTGCTGCGCGGGCGCTGGCGTACACCTCAGGTCTTACTCCAAGGAAGAATCCGCCATGATCAGCCACGCCGTCCCCGAAGGTTTCGTCTCGTTGCCCCGCAGCAGCCCGCTGCTGGATTTGCTCGGCCCGGCATACTGCCGAGGTGAAGGCCTGCAGCTGGAAATCGGCCTGCGGGCCGACAATCGTCACGCCAATGGACGTGGCACCGTGCACGGCGGGGTGTTGGCGACCCTGGCGGATATCGGCATGGGCTACGCGATGGCATTCTCCAGTGAGCCGCCGCTGCCGCTGATTACCGCGAGCATGACCCTGGACTATCTGGGCGCGGTGCAGGTAGGGGAGTGGATTGTGGTGCGCTTGGAACATCACAAGCGTGGACGGCAGATGGCGTTTGCCACGGTGAGTCTGCAGGTTGGGGAGAAGGTGGTGGCACGGGCGAACGCGGTGTTTGCGGTGCCCCGTACGGACTGACAACCGGGGATGATGGGGAGCGCCGGCACGTCAGCGCCTACCCTTTGCATTAAAGAAAAGGCCGGGCTTTTCGTGGAGCCCGGCCGTTTCCGTGTTGCTCTTATCAGCGGGGGCTGCCGTGCAGCTCAATGGGAGCAAGCTCCCTCGCCACCGCGGGCGGTTTCCCCCGTTGCTGTTTGAATCAGCTGCGTTCGAGGGCGAGGGCTACGCCTTGGCCACCACCGATGCACAGCGTCGCCAGGCCTTTCTTGGCATCGCGCTTGATCATTTCATGCAGCAGGGTCACCAGCACGCGGCAGCCTGAGGCGCCGATCGGGTGGCCGATGGCAATGGCGCCGCCGTTGACGTTGACCTTGTCCGCGTCCCACTCCAGCTCTTTGCCCACTGCCAGCGATTGCGCGGCGAAGGCTTCGTTGGCTTCGATCAGGTCCAGGTCGCCCAGGCTCCAGCCGGCTTTGTCCAGGCAGCGGCGCGTGGCCGATACCGGGCCGATGCCCATGATCGCCGGATCGACGCCGGCATTCGCATAGCTGGCAATGCGCGCCAGCACGGGCAGGCCGAGGGCCTTGGCTTTGTCGGCACTCATCAGCAGCACCGCAGCGGCGCCGTCGTTGAGGCTGGAGGCGTTGCCGGCAGTGACGCTGCCGTCTTTCTTGAACGCCGGCTTGAGTTTGGCCAGGGACTCGGCGGTGGTACCGGCGCGCGGTTGCTCGTCCACGGCGAAGGCAATCGGGTCGCCTTTGCGCTGGGGAATCAGGATCGGCGTGATCTCATCGACAAAACGCCCGGCCTCGATGGCTGCCGCAGCTTTTTGCTGGGACGCGGCGGCAAAGGCATCCTGGGCTTCACGGCTGATGCCGTACTTGTCCACCAGGTTCTCGGCGGTGATGCCCATGTGGTAGTCGTTGAACGCATCCCACAGGCCGTCGGTGATCATGCTGTCGATCATCTTGGCGTGGCCCATGCGCAAACCGGTGCGCGCGGCAGGCAATACGTACGGGGCCAGGCTCATGTTCTCCATGCCGCCGGCGATGATCACCTCGGCATCGCCACAGCGGATAGCCTGGGCGCCCAAGTGCAGGGCCTTGAGGCCCGAACCGCAGACTTTGTTCAGGGTCAGGCTGGGTACAGCGTGTGGCAGGCCGGCGAGGATCGAGGCCTGGCGCGCCGGGTTCTGGCCGCTGCCTGCGGTGAGCACCTGGCCGAGAATCACTTCATCCACTTCTGCAGGATCCAGGCCGGTCTGCTCCAGCAGGCGACGGATCACGGCGGCGCCCAGTTCCGGAGCCGGGATGTTCGCAAGCGAACCTTGAAAGCTGCCCACGGCGGTGCGGGTGGCAGCAACAATCACGACGTCTTGCATGGAATCTGTCCTCACTGGAAGTGCATTTCTGGAACGTGGTCCGGGACGATCAGTTTACCGGCGGTCTTGCTCACAATCTCTTCAACGCTGACGCCAGGTGCGCGTTCCTTGAGGACAAAAGCGCCATTTTCGATTTCCAGGTAAGCAAGATCGGTGAGCACACGCTTGATGCAGTTGGCGCCGGTCAGCGGCAGGCTGCACTGGCTGAGCAACTTGGACTCGCCGTCCTTGGACGCGTGGGTCATGATCACGATGATGTTTTCCGCACCGGCCACCAGGTCCATGGCGCCGCCCATGCCCTTGACCAGCTTGCCGGGGATCATCCATGAGGCGATGTTGCCTTGTACGTCGACTTCAAACGCGCCAAGCACGGTGAGGTCGACGTGGCCGCCGCGGATCATGGCGAACGATTCGGCGGACGAGAAAATCGACGCGCCGATACGCGCGGTCACGGTTTGTTTGCCGGCGTTGATCATGTCGGCATCGATTGTTTCTTCGGTAGGAAACGGTCCCATGCCCAGCAGGCCGTTTTCCGATTGCAGCATCACTTCCATGCCTTCAGGAATGTAGTTAGCCACCAGGGTCGGAATGCCGATGCCCAGGTTGACGTAGAAACCGTCCTGCATTTCGCGGGCGACACGTTGAGCCATTTGTTCGCGGGTAAGTGCCATTTTCATGATTCCTTATTGTTCGGGCTGGGGCAGATTATTTGCGGACGGTGCGCTGTTCGATGCGCTTCTCGAAGGTGCCGCAGATGATCCGGTCGACGTAGATGCCAGGAGTGTGGATCTGCGCCGGGTCCAGCTCGCCCGGTTCGACGATTTCTTCCACTTCGACCACGGTGATCTTGCCGGCGGTGGCGGCCAGCGGGTTGAAGTTCTGGGCGGTGTGGCGATAGATGACGTTGCCGAAGTGGTCGGCTTTCCAGCCTTTGACGATAGCGAAGTCGCCGGTGATGGATTCTTCCATCAGGTACGGGCGGCCGTTGAATTCGCGGGTTTCCTTGCCTTCGGCAACCGGCGTGCCGACACCGGTGGCGGTGAAGAAGGCCGGGATGCCGGCACCGCCTGCGCGCATTTTTTCGGCGAGGGTGCCTTGGGGGGTCAGCACCACTTCGATTTCGCCGCTGAGCAATTGCTTCTCGAACAGCGCGTTTTCACCGACGTAGGAGGCGATGACCTTGCTGATCTGCTTTTCTTCCAGCAGTACGCCCAGGCCAAAACCATCGACGCCGCAGTTGTTGGAAACCACGGTGAGGTCGCGGGTGCCTTTGCGCTTGATCTCGGCGATGAGGTTTTCCGGAATGCCGCACAGGCCAAAACCACCGGAGAGCACGGTCATGCCGTCTTCCAGGCCTGCCAGTGCTTCCTCGTAGGACGCCACGCGTTTATCGAAACCTGCCATATGCACCTCTATTATTGTTTGTGGGCCAGCCAATGAACCGAGTGTTGCGCCGACGGATTGATTTGTTAAGTTGTTTTTTTAGGTTGATTGATTTAGAAAACAGCATAATAAGCTTCAGTCCGTAAGCTTCAAGCATAGTCAGCGGCCGCTTTCACTTGCAGCTTTCATCTCGTCACTTGGAACGTTCCTATGACCGTTAAACAAATGCGTGCGTTTCTCGCCGTGGCCCAGACCCTGAGTTTTGCCGCCGCCTGCGAGCGGTTGCACCTCTCCCAGTCGGCGCTGAGCCTGACCATCAAGGGGTTGGAAGAAGGGCTGGGCGGGCGATTGTTCAGCCGCAATACCCGTAACGTCGCGCTGACCCCGGAAGGTGAATCCCTGCTGCCCTTGGCCCGCCGATTGATTGCCGATTGGGACAATACCGAAGATGAATTGCGCCAACGCTTCACCTTGCAGCGCGGGCGCGTGACGGTGGCGGCGATGCCGTCGTTCGCCGGCAACCTGTTGCCGCCGATCCTGAAGATATTCCGCGCGCGTTACCCGCAGGTGAATGTGACGGTGCATGACCTGATCAACGAGCAGGTCCTGGAGATGGTGCGAGATCGCCAGGTGGAGTTGGGGGTGGCGTTCGAGCCTGCCGAAGAAACATCGCTGGCGTTCACGCCGTTGTACCTGGATCGCTTCATCGCCGTGGTGCCCGCCGATTCGCCCTTGGCGCATGTGGCTGACGTCGACTGGAAAACCCTTTTGCAACACCCGTTCATTACCTTGCAGCGCCCGTCCACAGTGCGCGTGATGCTGGAAGAACACTTGGGCGCCCTGCAGATGAAACTGCCCGTGGCGTTGGAAAGCCATCAACTGGCGACCGTAGGCAAGATGGTTGCCAATGGCCTGGGGGTCAGCGCCGTGCCTGCGTTATGCGCGCGGCAGATGGAAGAGGCGGGCGCCCATTGCATCACCTTGCACGGTCCGGTGATCGAGCGGCCGATTGGGGTGCTGACCAAACCGGGGCATGAACTGTCGGCGGCGGCGCAGGTGCTGTTTGATATTTTCTGCGATGAAGCGGCGAAAGGGCGATTTCCGCTATAGCCCCTGTAGCAACCGGCTTGCCGGCGGCGGTGTGATCAACAAAACATCGCCGGCACGCAGGTTCCCACAGTTAACAAGATAACGATGGCAATAAAAAAGTCCGCTCGGCGAACCGGGCGGACTTAATGTGTTAATTAGTTTTATCAGCAGTATTTATCAATCACTTTAACCTGCGATTGGCCTTTGAGGTGCTGCCATTCGGTATTAAGTGTATGGAACACTTGCTCGATAAAGTTGCGATCGGCCGCGGCTTTCTTGCCGACATAACCCTGGCCGCGGCGGTACATCTTCAGGCGCGCCGCCAGTTCACGGTTATTACGGTCGAACTCGGCTTCTTCGGTGTGGGGCGCCAGGCAGTCAATTTGCACTTCGCCCGATTTGCCAATCCACAGGATATGGTCGTCGAGTGTGTCTTTCTGCGCTGCGAACATCTCAGCCAATTCATCGATAGTTGGTTGGTTGTTCAGATTCATGTGTAAGCCCCTTGACCAGTTGGCGATCTATCAGTTGATTCCGTTAAAACTGCTTAGTTGTCTCCGGCTTCAAAAACCGGGCGTCAGTGACGGTCTGCCGAATACGGGCAGGGTCTTGAACCTGATGCATGTAGTCTTGCTGATGAACTGCTACGCAATGGTTTCATAACGAAGACAAGCAGCGTTTGAGCTCCTTGTACCGATCCTTCCGGGCCGGTCAGCTTCATCAATCTGCCTTGTGGGCAGTGCACATCCGGAAAAAACAGCTCGGCGGTCAGACGAGCTTGTTCAAAACACGTGTTACCAACGCTCCCGATCCGGGAGACGTCTAGATCATGCAAGGACAAAAACGTTACGTCAACGGTTATGTAGTGATTTTTTTAAAGCACTACATAAATCCCTGTGAGGACGGGAGAATCCCGGAAAACGTGACTTGGGCGTCATTTTTTGGAGGGGTGGGTCGTCGATCCGAGGGAATGAAATGGGTCCGCAGCCGTGTAGGTACGGGCTTGCCAGCATGGCGGTGTGTCAGCCAAGGCTTCGTACCTGACGCACCGCTTTCGCCGGCAAGCCAGCTCCTACATGTTTGATGCGGGCATAGGGGTTATCTCAAACGATCAGCCAGCAGAGGCAACAACTGCTCGCACGACGCCTCGATCTTCACCTGCAACAGCTCATCCCCACGGGTCTTGCCCAGGTTGATGGCAATCACGGGCTTGCCGTGTTCAACCATCGCCTTGCAGAGGCGAAATGCCGAATAGGCCATCAGTGACGAGCCCACTACCAGCAAGCCTTCTGCTTGCTCGACCGCCGCCATCGCCCTGGCTGCAGTTGCCGGGGCGACGTTTTCGCCAAAGAACACCACGTCCGGCTTCAGCCGTTCACCGGTGCAGTGAGGGCAGTGGGGCACCTGGAAGTGTTCTTCAAACGTCGGGTCGAGGAGGGTGTCACCGTCTGGCGCTTGTACCGCATGCACCTGCGCAAGGTAGGGGTTATCGATTTCCATCTGCCGCTGGATCACATCGCGCGTGCTGCGCAGTTGGCAATCCAGGCACAGCACCCGGTGCAGGCTGCCGTGCAGCTCGATCACGTCATGGCTGCCGGCCTGGTCATGCAGGGTGTCGACGTTTTGCGTGATCAGCCCGCTGATGCGCTGGCGTTGCTGCAGGTTCGCCAGTGCCAGGTGAGCCTTGTTCGGCTGCGCAATGCGCACCCTCGGCCAGCCCAGCATCGCCCGCGCCCAATAACGGCGTCGTGCCTGTGGGGTGGCGAGGAATTCCTGATACATCATTGGGGCCTTGCCCCGACGTACACCTTCACTGTCGCGGTAGTCGGGGATCCCCGATGAGGTGCTGATCCCCGCCCCGGTCAGTACCAGGAAACGCCGGTCGGCCATGGCCCGGTACAAGGTGTCGAGGTGGTCTTCTTGATGTTCCAGCGTGTCGAGCATGGGTTCCCCTATTCGCCGCGAATGTACTGCTCCAGCTGCTTGATCAGGTCGGCCTGTTCGGCGATGGCTTCCTTGACCAGGTCGCCGATGGACAGCAGGCCCAGCAGTTTGCCGCCTTCGACCACGGGCAGGTGGCGCAGGTGACTGTCGGTCATGATGTTCATGCATTCCTCGACACTTTTGTGGGTGTCGACCGTTATCACCGGGGAACTCATGACTTCATCGACCCGTGTGGTGACCGACGACAGGCCCTTGAGGATGAGTTTGCGTGCGTAATCGCGTTCGCTGATGATCCCGACCACCGCGCCTTCCTTGACGACCGGCAAGGCGCCGACGTTTTTCTCCGACATCCGCACCAGCGCTTCAAACACGGTGTGGTCCCATTGGATAGTGTGCACGTCCTGGTTTTTCTGATCCTTGGCTTTGAGCACTTGTGCGACGGTTTTCATGGCGGCCACTCCGGTGTTGTTGTTAGGAAGTCAGCGGGTCCCCTACAGAATCCTAGACCGCCTACGCCGGAGCAAGGTCCAAAGCGGCGTTAAACCCGTCGAAAAACGTCATTCGCCGGATTTTTTCGGTGTTTACCCGGTATTAGTCGACTTTTTGCTGCGCTTGGGGGCAGCCGTAGTCTTGCGAGGCGCGCTTTTTCGCTTCTTTTTCCACGGTGTAGCACCCCGGCCTGCCGGGCTGGCTGGCCCGGTTATGGTCATGCGCATGCCGTTGCAGCGTGCCACTTGCTTGCTCATCCAGGCCGCTTGCTTGGCAACGAATTCCTCCAGGCTCATTTCACCGCTTTGCACCATGTCCAGCGCCTGTTCCCAGATCGCGGTGGTACCAGGGTCGGCAATCGCCCGTGGCACCGCATCGATCAGGCTGAACGCAGCCGGGGTGGCAGATAGCGCCTTGCCGTTTTTCAGCAGATAACCCCGGTCCAGCAATCCCTGAATGATCCCGGCGCGGGTGGCCTCGGTGCCGATACCGGTGGTGTCCTTGAGCTTTTGCTTGAGCAGCGGGTCTTCCACCAGCTTGGCGACGTTTTTCATCGCCTTGATCAGGTCGCCTTCGGTAAAGGGCTTGGGCGGCTGGGTCCACAGGTCCTTGAGGTTGACCTTGGCCACCGCGTAGTCCTGCCCCTGCACCAGCGTCGGCAACGCCTGCGGTGCCGGTGCCTCGCGGCCCTTTGCCGGGGCCAGGGCTTCGGGCAGGGCGCGTTTCCAGCCTGGCTCGATCACCACTTTGCCCACCGCGCGTAGAGCCTGGCCGGCACAGTCAAAATCGGCCTGGGTGCGATCGTACTCATGGTTGGGCAGGAACTGCGCCAGGTAGCGCGCGCGAATCAGGGTGTAGACCGCACGGTGCTTGCCGGTCAGTTGGCCGGCATCCTTGCCCGCACCAGTGGGAATGATGCCGTGGTGCGCGCTGACCTTGGCATCGTTCCACGCCCGCGAACGGCGCTGCGGGTCGATATGCGGCATCAACGCATCCACCGCCGCATCGGCACGGCCCAGCGCGGCGAGAATCTTCGGTGCCTCGCTGTGCTGGCTGAGTGGCAGATAGCCGCAGTCGCTGCGCGGGTAGGTGATGGCCTTGTGGGTTTCGTAGAGCGACTGCGCGATATCCAGGGTTTCCTGGGCGCCGAGGCCGAGCTTCTTCGAGCAGATCTCCTGCAGGGTACCGAGGTCGAAGGGCAGGGGCGCGACCTCGCGCATGCGCTCGGTGCGCAGCTTCACCAGCCGCGCACTGGCGGCGTCGGTCATGGCGTCGGCGGCGTCGCGAGCCAATTGCGGGTTGAGGCAGCGGCCCTGGTCGTCACAGGCATCTTCGGCCGCGCGCCATTGGGCGGTGAAGGTCATGCGCTCATGGCGCAGGTCGACATCGATGGCCCAGTACGCCACCGGTACGAAGTCGGCGATGCTGCGGTCGCGGTCGACCACCAGGCGCAAGGTCGGCGTTTGCACACGGCCTACCGGCAACACACCTTGATAGCCGGACTGGCGCCCCAGCAGGGTAAACAGGCGACTCATGTTCATGCCGATCAACCAGTCGGCGCGCGAACGGCCCAGGGCCGAGTGGTACAGGCTGAAGGTTTCGGCCCCGGGCTTGAGCGCCGCCAACGCCTTGCGAATCGAGGCATCGTCGAGCGCCGACAGCCACAACCGCTGGATCGGCCCGCGATAGCGGCAATGCTCCACCAGTTCGCGGGCGATCATTTCACCCTCGCGGTCGGCGTCGGTAGCGATCACCAGTTCCTGGGCTTCCCCCAGCAGGCGCTTGACCGCCTTGAACTGGCTGGCGGTCTTGGGCTTGACCTGCATCTTCCATTTTTCCGGGACGATCGGCAGGTCAGCCAGCACCCAGCGCTTGTATTTGGCGTCGTAGGCGTCGGGCGGGGCGGTTTCCAGCAGGTGGCCGATGCACCAGGTGACTGTGACCCCGTTGCCCAGCCAGCACCCGTCGCCGCGCCGGCTGGCGCCGAGCACGGCCGCGATGTCCTTGGCCTGGGAAGGTTTTTCACAGAGGTAAAGCCGCATGCTCAGCCCATTCGTTACACAGTTGAATGGGGAGCAGGATGGGCAAAAGAAGGGATTTGATCAACTGTTATCTGGATGGATATACAGCAATTTGTGTGCGCCCCCGCCCGTCAAGGACGGGGGCACGGGTCAGTCAGTTGTTATTGATGTCCACATGCCGGGTTTCCTTGAGGCAGAACAGCCCGACAATCAAGCTCACGCCGGTCACTACCACCGGGTACCACAGCCCGTAGAAAATATCGCCGGTGTACACCACCAGCGCAAACGACACGGTTGGCAGGAACCCGCCAAACCAGCCGTTACCGATGTGGTAGGGCAGCGACATCGAGGTGTAGCGGATACGCGTCGGGAACAGCTCCACCATCAGCGCCGCCAGCGGGCCGTAGCACATGGCGGCAATCAGGATCAGCGCCACGATCAGCACCACCACCATCACTTTGTTGACCTGGGCAACATCCGCCGAAGTCGGGTAACCGGCCAGGGTCACGGCGCCACGCAGGGCCGCTTCGTCGTAACCGTCGATGCGCACTTCACCCACGCTCACCTGCACCGGGCTGCCCGCCGGGGCGGCGGCGCTGCTGTACGGCAGGCCCTGCTTGACCAGGAAGGTCTTGACCTTGTCGCACGGGCTGTCAAAACGCGCCTTGCCCACCGGGTCGAACTGGAAGGTGCAGGTGGCCGGGTCGGCCAAGACGGTGATCGGTGCCTGATGGCTGGCCTGGTCCATCGCCGGGTTGGTGTAGTGCGCCAGGCCTTTGAAGATCGGGAAATACAGCGCGGTGGCCAGCAGCAGGCCGAGCATCAGCACCGGCTTGCGCCCGACCTTGTCCGACAGCCAGCCAAACAGGATAAAGAACGGCGCGCCAATCACCACGCTGATGATCAGCAGCATGTTGGCCAGGGCCGGGTCCATTTTCAGGAATTGCGTGAGGAAGAACAGCACGTAGAACTGCGCGGCGTAGAAGGTCACGGCTTGGCCGCCGTTGATGCTGAACAGCGCAATCAGCACCACCTTGAGGTTTTCCCACTTGCCGAAGGATTCGCGGATCGGCGACTTGCTGGCCTTGCCTTCCTCTTTCATCTTCAGGAATGCCGGCGACTCGTGCAGGCTCATGCGGATCCAGGTCGAAATGCCCAGCAGCACGATGGAGAACAGGAACGGAATCCGCCAGCCCCAGACTTCAAATTGATCGCCGGTGAAGTAACGGCACGCCAGCACCACCAGCAGCGACAACAGCAGGCCGAGGGTGGCGGTGGACTGGATCCAGCTGGTGTGCAGGCCGCGTTTGCCGGCGGGCGCGTGCTCGGCCACATAGGTGGCTGCGCCGCCGTACTCGCCGCCCAGGGCCAGGCCTTGGAGCATGCGCAACACGATCAGGATGACCGGCGCCGCGATGCCGATGCTCGCATACGTCGGCAACAGGCCGACGCAGAAGGTCGCCACGCCCATCAGGATGATGGTGACGAGAAAGGTGTATTTGCGTCCGATCATGTCGCCCAGGCGGCCGAACACCAGCGCGCCGAACGGGCGCACCACGAAGCCGGCGGCAAAGGCCATCAAGGCAAAGATAAACGCGGTGGTGTCGTTGACCCCGGCAAAAAACTGCTTGCTGATCACCGCCGCCAGGGCGCCATAGAGGAAAAAGTCATACCACTCGAACACCGTCCCGAGGGACGAGGCGAAGATGACCTTTCTTGAATCGTTGCCGGCACTCGCGGTAATCGCCGAGCCCAGGGGTTGAGCATGTTCTGACATCGGGTAGCCCTCACAGTGATTATTTATTGTTGTTCCACTGTCGGCGCCAACCTTGGCGCCGGTTGTCCTTCCTGCCGGTGTTCGGCCGGGCGATGGCGTAAAGCCAGGTGCAAGTCCTGGATGCGCTATCGCCACGCCGGACGCCTGCTGGTCATGCGGGTGCGGTCATTTCTCTCTCGGGGGCAAGGTTCCTTGTGTTCGGCGAAAGGATTAGCTGCGCGGCTTTCTCCGCGATCATCAGCGTCGGTGAACAGGTATTGCCGGAGGTAATGCGCGGCATGATCGAGGCGTCGGCAATGCGCAGGCCCGGTACGCCATGCACGCGCAGTTGTGCGTCGACCACGGCGTCCTGGTCAGTGCCCATGCGGCAGGTGCCCACTGGATGGAAGATTGTAGTCCCGATTCGCGCGGCGGCCTCGTGCAGCTCCTCTTCGGTCTGCAGCGAATCACCGGGCAGGTATTCAACCGGCTTGAATTGGCTCAAGGCCGGCGCGGCGACGATGCGCCGGGTCAGGCGAATGGCATCTGCGGCCACGCGCAGATCTTCCGGATGGCTGAGGTAGTTGGGCCGGATCAGCGGCGCATCCGCCGGGTTGGCCGAGCGGATATCAATGCGGCCACGGCTCTGCGGGCGCAGGTCGCAGACTGACGCAGTAAAGGCGGGGAACGCGTGCAGCGGTTCGCCAAAACGCTCCAGCGACAGCGGCTGCACATGGTATTCAAGGTTGGCCGAAGTCTGTTCCGGGCCCGAGCGGGCAAACGCACCCAACTGGCTCGGCGCCATCGACAGCGGGCCGCTGCGGTCGTACAGGTAGCGCAGGCCCATGCCCATCTTGCCCCACACGCTGCCGGCGATCTGGTTGAGGGTTCGGGCTTTTTCCAGCTTGTAGATCAGCCGCAGTTGCAGGTGGTCCTGCAGGTTGCCACCGACGCCCGGCAGCTCGTGCAGCACCTCGATGCCCAGCGGCTTGAGGACGTTGGAGGGGCCGATGCCCGAGCGTTGCAGGATGCCCGGCGAGCCCACGGAGCCGGCGCACAGCACGATTTCCTTGCGCGCCCTCCAGCTCGACTGCTGGCCGTGTTGACGCCCGACGACTTGGGAGGCGCGGCCGTTTTCCAGGAGTACGCGGTCGACTTCCACGTCGGTCAGCACGGTGAGATTGGGGCGTTGACGGATGGGCTTGAGAAACGCCTTGGCCGCATTCCAGCGGACGCCGGCCTTCTGGTTGACCTGGAAGTAGCCGCAGCCTTCGTTATCGCCCTGGTTGAAGTCGCTGATGGAGGCGATGCCGCTTTGCGCCGCCGCATCCCGAAAGGCATCCAGAATCGGCCAGTGCAGGCGCTGTTGCTCGACTCGCCATTCGCCGCCATCGCTGTGGAACTCCGAGCTGCCGGCAAAATGGTTTTCGCTCTGCTTGAACAGCGGCAGCACGTCTTTCCAACCCCAGCCTGCATTGCCCGCTGCTGCCCAACCGTCGTAGTCCTGGGCCTGGCCACGCATGTAGATCATGCCGTTGATCGACGAGCAACCGCCGAGCACCTTGCCGCGTGGATAACTCAACGCACGGCCTTGCAGGCCTTCCTGGGCCTCGGTCTTGAAGCACCAGTCGGTGCGCGGGTTGCCGATGCAGAACAGGTAGCCGACGGGAATATGGATCCATGGATAGTTGTCGCGGCCACCGGCTTCGAGCAGCAGCACGCGGTGGGCCGGATTGGCGGAGAGTCGATTGGCCAGCAGGCAGCCTGCGGGGCCGGCGCCTACTACCACGTAATCGTATTCAGCAGTTGCAATGGACATCTGAGGTCTCGCTTGTTTTTCTTATTGGTTCCATCCTAGTTGTTAGTTTTCGTCTTAAAAATGTTAGTTTTTACCCAGCTGCTGTGCGTTTTTAAACAGTGCGACCGCTGTGGCGAGCGGGCAAGCTTGCTCGCCACAGGCACGGGGCCAGTCTTCGCGGTCGTGTAGTGAGTTATGCCCAAGGGAGGGAGGCTGAATGTTCGACTGGAATGACCTGCGGTATTTTCTCGAACTGCAGCGCAGCGGCCGCCTGCTCACCGCCGCGCAACGCTTGAAGACGACGCATGCCACGGTGGCCCGGCATATCGAGGCGATCGAAAAGAGCCTCGGCACCGCGCTGTTCGTGCAGCACGCCCAGGGCTATGAATTGACTCCGGCCGGCGAAGCCTTGCTCAAGCATGCCGAGGCCATGGAAAACGTGGCGCTGCTGGCCGAAGACGAACTCACCCATTCCGCCGCGCCCTTGGGCAAGATCCGTCTCGGCGTGGCCGAGGGCTTGGGCGTAATGTTCCTCGCCGGTCGCATGGGCGGGCTGTTCGAACGCTATCCCGGGTTGGAGGTGGAACTGCTTGCGGTGCCGCGTTTCGTCAGCATCCTTAACCGCGAAGCGGAAATCAGCATCCACCTCGAACGCCCCAGCGTCGATCAACTGGTCACGCGCAAACTCACCGACTATCGCCTCGCGCTCTACGCCAGCCGCGCCTACCTTGCGCGCAATCCGCCGATCGAAAAGCGCGAAGACCTCGCCGCCCATTCATGGATCGATTACGTCGACGATCTGTTGTTCAGCCAGGAACTGAAATTCCTCAGCAGCTTCTGTCGTAACCCCAAGGTGGTGTTCCACAGCACCAGCGTCATCGCCCAACACCAGGCTGCACGGTCAGGCTTGGGGATTGCCGTGCTGCCGTGCTTCATGGCCTCTGGCGACCCGGACCTGGTGCCGTTGCTGCCGGCAGAGAGCATCCAGCGCAGCTACTGGATCAGTTCGCGGCGTGAACTGCACAAATCGGTGCGACTGCGGGTGTTGTGGGATTACGTGGTGGAGTTGTGCGCGCGGGAGCAGGGGTTGTTGCTTGGCGAATCTGCCTGAAGAAACCGGCTCGAAAACGGCGGGCTTGCTCGCGATGGCGGAGTGTCAGTTGACGCAGTGGGTGCCTGATCTACCGCCTTCGCAGGCAAGCCAGCTCCCACATTTGATCTGCTTACACCCGGGAGCCCGAGGCATACCCGGATCCCCCTGTAGGAGCGGGCTTGCTCGCGAAGGCGGGCTGTCAGTTGATGCCGTGCATGCCTGACCCACCGCTTTCGCAGGCAAGCCAGCTCCCACATTTGATCTGCGTACACCCGGGAGGCCAAGCCATACCCGGATCCCCCTGTGGGAGCGGGCTTGCCCGCGATGGCGGCCTGTCAGTTGATGCATTCGGTGCCTGATCTACCGCTTTCGCAGGCAAGCCAGCTCCCACATTTGATCTGCTTACACCCGAGGCCCCGAGGCATACCCGGATCCTCCTGTGGGAGCGGGCTTGCTCGCGATGGCGGGCTGTCAGTTGATGCATTCGGTGCCTGATCTACCGCTTTCGCAGGCAAGCCAGCTCCCACATTTGATCTGCGTACACCCGGGAGCCCGAGGCATACCCGGATCCCCTGTGGGAGCGGGCTTGCCCGCGAAGGCGATCCGTCAGTGAACGCATTCGGCGGCTGACCCACCGCTTTCGCAGGCAAGCCAGTTCCCACATTTGATCTGCTTACACCCGGGAGCCCGAGGCATACCCGGATCCCCCTGTAGGAGCGGGCTTGCTCGCGAAGGCGGGCTGTCAGTTGATGCATTCGGTGCCTGATCTACCGCCTTCGCAGGCATGCCAGCTCCCACATTTGACCTGCGTACACCCGGGTGCCTAGGCCTACTCCAATCCCCCAGTGGACCTGGGGTGTTGCGCAACCTGCGTCAGTCGCGCAATACGAAGTCAGCACTGCCCAGGCGTTCACCATTCACCATCACGTGCACGGTATGCTTGCCCGGATAGTGCTTGCGGGTGGTCAATTCGCGGATGTGTTGCTCGCGGCTGATACGTTGCTGTTCACCCGCGCCCAGCGTGAATGCCTTGAGCTTGAAGACTTTGGCCGCGCTGTGCCCGGCGCTTTTGACGTAGTCGATGGCGTAGTCCACCACCAGTTTCTGCGCGGTGGTGGCGGTAGATTCCAGGCTGAATGACAGGGTGATGCGTTCGCCCAGCGTGATCACTGCCGGCGTGACGCTCAGGTGCTGAATCTTCACGTCGGCCTTGGCGCCGGCGCCCATGATGGTCAGCGCGCGGGTGTTGCCTTGCTTGATCAGGCTGCGCAGCGCGTGGCGGGCGATCCAGGCGGTGTGGGGATTGTCGAGGTTCCAGCCCTCGATCAGGTCGAGTACCCAGTCCGGGTGGTCCTTGGTGATGTCGTTGAGATGGTTGGCGACGGATTTGCGCACATACAGGCTGCTGTCGGCCTTGAGATTATTGAGGATCGACGCGCACAGCTCGGGGTTGGCCTGCACCTCGGCCAGGCGAAACGACCAGGGCAGGCGCGGGCGCGAGCCTTCGCTGGCGAGGCGGCGCACGTGTTCGTTGTCGTCCAGCGACCAGGCTTGCATCACCGCCAGCGTGCGCGCGAAATCATTCAGCAGAAAGTGGCGGATCGCGAATTCCGCCGAGCCAAACGAGGTGAAGTATTTGAGCGCGGCCATGGAACGCTTGAAGTCAGCCTGGCCGTAACTCGCCACGTAATGCGGCAGGAACAGGCTGACAAATGCGCTGTTCAGCCGCGGGGCCAGCGCGTAGAGCAGCTTGAGGGTCTGCGCATACTCCAGCGGGATCACCGCGTGCAGGCTCTCGCTGACCCGCGCCATGCGCTGCATCACCGACAACTGCGCCAGCCCGGCCTTGGCGTGCTTGAGAAAACCCTTGGCGTCGAACGCTGGGTACACCGCGCTCATCTCGCGGGCGATGTGCTGCAGGCGTTCGACGTTGAAAATTTCCTTCAGGGCCGGGGCGCTTTGGTCGGTCATCGGTTATCCATGGGGTCAGAGAAACCAGCGGTATTCGCGCGCATTGATCTCTTGTTGGAAGGCCAGGTGATCCTGGCGTTTGTTTTCGCAGTATACGTCGACAAATTCGGCGCCCAGCTTATCGCGCACGACCGGTTGATGCTGCATGGCGCGCACGGCGTCGAGCATTTCCAGGGGGAAGTCGGTGCCGCTGTTGCGGTCCTCGTTCAACGGCGCGATGGGTTCGCGCTTGGCCTCAAGGCCATGTTCCAGCCCGGCCAGGATGGCCGCCAGCACCAGGTACGGATTGGCGTCGGCGCTGGCCAGGCGGTGCTCGATGCGCAGGTTGCGCGGGTCGGATTCGGGAATGCGCACGCACGCATCGCGGTCCTCAAAGCCCCAGCTGGCGCGGGTCGCCGCGTTGACCGTGCCACCCAGGCGGCGGAAGGCGTTGTGGTTGGGCGAGAAGATCGGCATGCAGTGCGGCAGCAGTTCCAGGCAGCCGGCGACCGCATGGCGCAGCGGTTGCTGCTGATGGGCCGCCAGCAGGTTATTGCCGGCGCCGTCATACAGGCTCACATGCACATGCATGCCGCTGCCGGGGTATTGCAGGTAAGGCTTGGCCATGAAGCTGGCGCGATGGCCATGCTTCAACGCCACCCCTCGGGTGCTGCGGCAGAACAGGGCGGCCCAGTCGGCGGCGCGCAGGCCATCGTCGAGGTGGCCGAAATTGATCTCGAACTGGCCGGGACCGATCTCGGCCGTGATCACCGTGATGTCGATACCCTGGTCCTTGGCGGTCTGCGCCATATCGTCGAGCACTTCACTGAAGCGCGAGAGCCGGTCGATATGCAGGTTGGGCTGGTCGTCGGCATCCTCGCTCAGCGGGTCGCGGGCGAATTGCGGCAGGCCGTTGTCGAGTTTTTTGTCGAACAGGTAAAACTCCAGTTCGAACGCCACCACTGGGTGAATGCCTTTGTGCTGCAGGCGTTCCAGCACCTTGGCCAGGACTTCGCGGGGCTCGAATTCGATCGGGGCGTCGGTGCCGTCGGAGGTGATCAGCATCTGGCCCAACGGCTGCGATTCCCAACTCACCGGCTTGAGCGTGCCCGGCACCAGGCGGCGATTGGCGTCCGGATCGCCGTCATGGAAGCAATAGTCACCAATCTTGAACAGCCCGCCTTGAGTCCCCAGCAGCACGGCGTTCTGTGGCAGCTTCAGGGGGCTGCCGGCGGCGACCTTTTCGAGCATCTCTATTGGGTAGCGCTTACCGTAGAAATGCCCTGGGATATCCAGGGCGATCAGGTCCACATACCGCACGTCGGGGTGGTTCTGGCGAAAGGTCCGTACTTCGGCCAGCAACGTGGAAGATTGGCTTTTCACGGGTGTTGCTCCTAGTTGTAGACCCACAGCACGCGGGCGGGCAGATCGGTCAGGTTGGCGTAGCGGCAATGGGCAAAGCTGGCCAGGTGGAAGCTGTCACCAGGGCCGAGGGTGACCGAGTCAGCCTCACCCTCGACCCACAAGGTCAACTCGCCTTCAAGTACAAAACCGGCCTGTTCGGCACGGTCGCTCATGGTTTGCTCGCCGCTGTTGGCGCCAGGGGCCAACAGGCTGTCGAGCATCGAGAACGCGCCATTCATGCTCGGCGAGACGAGGATGTCGGTGATGCCGTTGGCGTAATACACCGTGCGCCGCTCATTGGGGCGGGTCACCCAGCTCACGGCCTTGGGTTTGGACAGGCTGTAGAAATATGTGGTGGGCACGTCGAGGGCGTGGCTGATCGCGGTCAGGTCGGCCACGGTAGGCCGCGACAAGCCGCGTTCCACTTGGGACAGGAAACCTACGGAACGCTCGATCTTCTGCGCCAATTGGGCGAGGGTGAGCTTCTTGTGTTTGCGCAGGTCGTGAATCAGGATCGCCAGGGCGTCGAGTTCTTCTTGTTGGTTCATGAAATTTATATCAAATAATTTCATGAAAAATTACAGGATTAATTTCATGGAGGCAATGGCGTCGCGCAAGTGTCTTTGAGTGATGGCGTCTGAAACCTTGCCGGCATCGGGCAGTCCAGAATGTTGGCAATCGCTCGCATCAGCTCTATTTCTTCATGGGTTATACGACCGTCGTGCTCAATACAGACAGCGATTGCGTCCATCAGGATGTCCTTATCCTGTTGCTTGAGTTCGGGCAGCCTTTTCAAGGCAATCTCTACCGCGTCCAGTTCTTCGCTGCCATCAACCCTATTCGTTGGGGGCACATGGAAGGGCAATACCTCACAGGCCCGGGAATAAGCCAGCTGCGCCTGCGCACCGCCTCTATGGCCGATGATCGCGAGTACCTTGAGCAATAGCGTGACATCCCTTTCCAACTGGCGCAGCAGATAGCGGCCTTTGGTTTTCGGTGCACCTAGAACCTGGGTATTGAGGATATGAAGCAGGGCCAGACCCATCAGATAGGTTCGGTAATCGGTTCGGATCAGTAGCGAAATATTGTGAGTAAACTGCTGGAACGAGTCGGTTTCGAGATGCTTGAGTGCGGGAATGCACAAGTCGAACAGTGGCAAGCGCAGGTAGCCATCCAGGCCGTTCATGGGTTCGCTCAAACCCTGCAAGAACTGAACGACTTCCGGGTCGGGAACCCCTTGCAAAAAGTTCAGTTGCTGCGCTCGAGCGTCCTCATTCGCGCAGAGCAGCAACCGGTAGATCAACGCCTGTGCACCGCTGGTGTGGCGTGCAGCTGCTCTCACCTCTGCAGGAATCTTGCTCAGGCTTACCTGGGTTTGGTACAGGTGCGCTGCGGTGGTTTCCTCGCCCTTTCGACGGACAGCCGTAGAGATTGCCCCGAGCTCCTGCCACCGGCGACGATTCTCGGCGGTAGCCTCATCGCTGCCTACCAGCGAGGCCAGCGATGGGACATACGGGTACTCGCCGTCCCAGCCCGGATCGAGGCGTTTGATGCGTTTTTCAAGTGAAGGATGGGGCGAGGCAAAATGATCTCTGAACGTTTCGAAGGGGGCTGCAAAGAACGTCGAAAGGAAAAGAGATGTCTCTTCGCCTCTGAGCAGTGACCCGTATTCATATCCTTCAATTTTCTTCAGCACACTCGCCACGCTCTGGGGGTTGCGAGTGAGCTGTGCTGCAGTGGCGTCGGCCAGGTATTTGCGCTGGCGAGCAATACGGGATGTGGCGAAAAGAACGAGTGCACACCAGCCGAATCCGAACAGTAAAAAACTACCGGCGGTTGATAGCGCCATCAGGAAAGCCAAGACCAATGCGCCCGTATCCAGCCCCACCATGCGTATATCCATGCGCATGTCGTTGTTATGAATCTGGCAGAACAAATGGGCAACCAGCGCTTGCATTTCTTCACGGTTAAGCAAAACCGTCGCGCCGTAGGTCACCGCAATGGCTGAATCCTGCGGTGTGAACCCGGGGGAAAAGGCATTGATGCCTTCTTGATCTAGAAGCACGTAAACCATGGGTACCTGGCTGCCGGAGGCAATGGCCATTTCCTCGACAATATCCAGCACCCAGCGATCACCTTCTTCTGGCTGCAGGCTGATAAGGTGCCCGCCAAAATCCATGGAAATGGAGTCGCTGCTATCACAGAACCTGTGGCTCTGGTACCAACAGGCTGCCGCCATGACGAAAATTATCACCAAGCAAAAAAACAGGGGGTCATACCAGTAGACCTTACCGAGCGATGGCACTGAATACGTCCAAAACACCGCCGGGCTTAGCACAATGGCGGCCATCAGCAGCATGCCATACCTGGCGCCGCGCCTGGCGCGGTCCTGGTTTTCGAAAAAATTCATACGGCCATCCGTGGCGGCTATCAGATAAAGGAGACGACCGGAGTATTTTGAATCTGCTCGCTGTCGGCAAACTCCAGCAAGGTGGCGTCTGCCCCATGGCCAAACGCTTCCGCCATCAGCACCGTGGGGAATTTCTGCCGGAAGGTGTTGTAGTTCATCACTGAGTCATTGAAGAACTGACGGGCGAAGGCGATACGGTTTTCGGTATTGGTCATTTCGTAGTTCAACTGCATCATGGTTTCCGATGCACGCAGGTCCGGATACGCTTCTAGCGAGATGTTCAGTTTATCCATGGCCCTGTTGAGTCGGCCCTCGGTCTGGCCCAAGTGCACTATTGACTGCGCGCTGCCAGGTTCTGCCGCTGCGACATTGAGGCAGGCTGCGGAAGCATTGCGCGCCTCGGTGACGGCCATCAGCGTGTCGCGCTCATGGCTCATATAAGTCTTGGCGGTCTCGACCAGGTTGGGAATCAAGTCATGGCGCCGCTTGAGTTGTACTTCTATCTGGCTGAACGCATTTTTGAAACGGTTGCGCAAACTCACCAGTTGGTTGTAGAGGCTGATCAAATAGAGCGTAATCACACTCGAGACGCAGATGAAAATGACCAGGAAAACAGTGAGGATCATTGTGATGTCCTTATCGCTACAAGAAAGCCGGCGATCTTAGCTGATAAATACCGGTCAGGCTTTTCTTGCATGAATGATTCCGTGCGCCCGTGGTCCGAACCTGGGTACGCGTCATTCATTGAAGGAGCACCTATGAAGTCCAAAACCCTCGCCGCCTGCCTGCTGGTCGCTGCCAGCCTGTCCACCGCCAGTTTTGTCGCACAGGCGGGTGATACCCCCCAGGAAACCGTGCAGCCTTCCAACATCAACGCCCGCGATCTCAAAGAGGGCGACCGTGCCCCGGACATCCTGATGCGCAAGGAGTCGGCGGTCAGCGACTGGAAAAAGCGCGGCCTCAAGCAACCTGAAGCCGACAGCCAATGGGCGCGGGTCGGCGACAAGTTCGTGCTGCTGAAAACCACCAACGGCACCATCCTCGAGATCACCCCAGTCAAAAAATAGCCCGGCTTTTTTGCTTCCTCCGCGTTAAGGTAACCGGCCATAAAACGTCGCGTTACCTTTGACCGAAAGAGAGCAGGATGCTTGCCACAATAAGAAACTACCCTCGCACCGTGAACCTGTTGCTGTCCGCCACGTTGATGCTGACGTTGGCCAAGGCCATCACCTTCCCCTACCTGGTCATTTACCTCACCAGCCACTTTGCCCTCGACATCAGTCAGGTCGGCCTGGTGATCGGCAGCTCGCTGATCGTCGGTTCGCTGCTCAGCGTGTACGGCGGCTTCCTGGTCGACCGCATCAACAGCTATCGGCTGCTGCTCGGCTTGAGCGTGGTGTTTGTGCTGGGTTTTATCGGCACGGTACTCGCGCAGAATATCTGGGCGTTCTACAGCTGCCTGATCCTGATCAACCTGGCTTATGCGGTGATCGACATTGCGGTCAAGGCGGGCTTTGCCAGCCTCTTGCCCGAAGAGGCGCGCAGCGAAGTGTTTTCAATCAAGTACACGCTGACCAACATCGGTTACGCCGTGGGGCCGTTCTTTGGCGCGATGGTGGCCAAGCTGGATATCAGCCTGCCGTTCATCCTTTCGGCGTTGCTGGGGTTGGGGTTTTTCCTGCTGTACTGGCGCTGGGGCGATCGCACCCTGGCCACCGCCGAGGTCGCGCAGAAGCCGGTGTCGTTCCTGGCCGTCGGCCGTGTGTTGCTGCGTGACCATCGATTGGTGTGCTTCACCCTCGGCGGCCTGCTCAGCGCCGTGGTGTTCGGCCAGTTCACGGCCTACCTGTCGCAATACCTGGTGACCACCACCAGCGCGGAATACACCTACACCGTGATCAGTGCGGTGCTGACCACCAACGCGGTGCTGGTGATTGCCTTGCAGTACGTGATTGGCCGGCGCATCTCGCACCGTTACCTCAGCCAATGGCTGATCTTCGGCCTGGGCATGTTCATGCTGGGGTTGATCGGGTTCGCGCTGTCCACCAGCGTGTTGTGGTGGGTGCTGGCGATGGCGGTGTTCACCGTGGGGGAAATTATCGTGTTCCCGGCCGAGTATATGTTTATCGACCGGATTGCCCCGGACCACCTGCGGGGCATGTACTACGGGGCGCAGAACCTGTCCAACCTGGGGGCAGCATTGGGGCCGGTGTTGTGCGGGCTGGTGCTGGCCAGCCTGCCGGCCCACTACATGTTCTACATGCTCGGGGCGTTCATCGTCGCGGGTGGGGTGTTCTACTTCATTGGTTCGTCGTTGAAGGCAAGTCATCCAGCGTGAGCTTGCCCATGTTGTTGCTTTGCAGTTCGTAGCGCAGTTCTTCCACCATTTTTTCCACTTCTTGCGGGGTCTGCAGCCGGTTGGTGCTGATCCCCGTCACCACCAGGTCCACCCGGCCGGTCTCGGCGTCATAGACCTTGAGGGTCAATGAGGCGTCCCGGCACAGGGTGAACTCGCATGTCAGCGGCGCCAGGCCTTCTTCGATGCAATTTCGCAGTTGAGAGAGCGTAAACATGAGGGTTCCTTCAAGGTGTCGTTTCACGACGGCACAGGTTCAAAGCCCTGTGCTCACCCCTTGAAGGTTAGGGATCGATACGCCATCCGATAAGGCGAATTCATACTAGCTGGACTAGTGCATTTGTATGTTCAGCGCTTGCTTTTAACCCTTAATTCACCGGCAAACAGCCCGCGTTCACGGGCCCAGACAATCGCCGCACTGCGGCTGTGCACCCCCAGTTTTGAGTACACCGTGGCCACATGGTTACGCACCGTATTGGGTGCCAGTTTCAGCCGCGAGGCGATTTCCTTGTCGGCCAGGCCTTCGCAGATCAGGCCCAGCACATCGCGCTCACGCGCGGTCAGGTCGGTGAAGGCCACATTGGGCAGGTTGGGGCTGTTGACGCTCTTGGCGTTGGCCAGTTTCTCGATCAGGGTCTGGCTGAACCACGAAGCGTCCTGCATCACTTCCTCGATGGCAGCCACCAGCTCCAGCTCCGAGCGCTTGCGCTCGGTGATGTTCATCATCACCAGCAGGTAGCACGGCACGTCCTGGATGACCACGGTGTCGGCGGAAAGCACGCAGTCGATCACTTCGTTGCCTTTCTTGCGCACCTTGAGGTCCTGGCCATCGAGGTTGCCGGCTTTCTCCAGGGTGGCGAACACCTGGGCGGCCGCCGGGGCGCTGTCGATGAAGTGGATCTCTTCGATAGCCTTGCCGATCAGCTCCTCACTGGTGTACCCGGTAATCGTCATGAAGGCTTCGTTGATGTCCACCACCTGCCGGTTGGCGGCGCTGCACACCAGGGTCGGCACAGGCGTCAGGCGGAACGACTTGGCGAAGCGCTCTTCACTCTGGCGCAGCGCAATCTCGGCCTTGCGGCGTGGCTCCAGGTCGGTGAAGGAAAACAGCATGCATTCCTCCTCGTTCATGTCCAGCGGCTGGCCGGCGACGATCACCAGTTTGCTGCCACCTTCGGGCAGCTTCAGCTCGGCTTGCATCTGCGGGATGGTCGCGCCTTCGCCCAGGCGCTGGATGGCCAGGTCCTTGCGATCGGCCTGCTCCAGAACGTCCAGCTCATACACCGAACGGCCGATGACCTGGTCGCGGTTGTAGCCGGTCATCTCCAGGAAACCCTGGTTCACCTTGATATAGCGCAGGTCGCTCAGGCGGCAGATCACCGCAGGCGCCGGGTTGGCGTTGAAGGTTTTCTCGAAGCGCTGCTCGGCGCTGGCCCACTCGGTGGCGTCGCTGAGGATCAGTACCAGCAACTCGGGCTCGCCGTGGGAATCGCTGATCACCAGGCTGCGCAGGCGGTGGACCCAGGTCTTGTGTTCGTCGGCGGTGGGGGTGACTTCCACCACCACATCGCTGAATTCATCACCCGCCGCCGCACGGGCGAGGGGGTAGTTTTCCAGCGGCAGGGGATGGTTATTGCGATAGCGCAGGCTGAAGCGTTCGGCGTATTCGCGGGTATCGGCGCCCAATGCCGCGACCTCATCCACCCCATGCATGGCCAGGGCGGCATCGTTGGCCCAGAGGATGGTCTGGTCGACCTCGGCGAGGATTATCCCGTCGGACAGCCCGGAGATGATCTGCTGCAGTTGGCGACGGTTGGTTTCTTTGGCAAGGACATCCTGGGTCATGGTTTCTCCGGGTTTTGGACGCATGAAAGTACGACACCCAGGCTTCAGGATAGTGCAGAGCAATTGCCTGCACCGGGGTGCGAATGCACCAGATGGCCTGGTGCATTTGCGCGGGGACGAGCGGGCACGTGGCTGGCCAGACTGAGACGGTCAATTACTGCAAAAGGATCAATCATGACCACTGTCTATGAAACCAACCGTTCGCCGTTTCGCGTGTCCTGGAGTTCTGTACTCGCGGGTAGTGCAATTGCCCTGGTGACCTACCTGGTGCTCAGTGTCCTCGGCACCGCCATTGGCGCCAGCGCCGTCAATCCGATGCAAGCGGGCAACCCGTTGAGCGGTTTCGGCACGGGCGCCGGCATCTGGCTATTTGTCTCGACGTTGATCGCCATCGCCGTGGGTGCCTTCGTGGCCGGGCGTACGGCACCGGATCGCGGCGGCCTGCATGGCGTGCTGACCTGGACCCTGACCACGTTATTCACCACCTGGCTGCTGGCAGGCCTGGCCGCGAGCGTGGTCGGTACCGCCGGCAATGTGGTGGGCAAAGGCCTGTCGGCAGCCGGTAGTGGCATCGCCGCCGCGGCGCCGGGCATCAGTGACAGCGTCAAGCAGCAACTGGACGAGCAGGGCATCCACCTGGACTGGAACAGCCTGCAAGCTCAGCTCGATACCCTGCTCAAGCAAAGCGGCAAGCCTGAATTGGACCCGGCCAATGTCGAGCAGAAAACCGATCAGGCCGCAGCGGATGGCAAGCAATCGGCGACGGCTGCCGCGACCAATCCAGCCCTGGCCGGTGATGCGCTCAAGCAGTGGTTCGACCGCGTCAAAGCCTCCGGTGAGCCTGCGCTGAACGCGGCCGATAAAGACGCGCTGGTCAACATCGTTGCCGCCCGTACCGGCAAGAGCAAAGAGGAAGCCACGCAGATCGTCGACAACTATGCCCAGGCCTACCAGCAAGCCATGCAGAAGGTCGATGAGCTCAAGCAACAGGCCGAGCAGAAAGCCCGTGAAGCAGGCGAAGTCGCGGCCAAGCAACTGTCCCGCGCAGCCTGGAGCACCTTGGCGATGTTGCTGCTGGGTGCGGCGTTGAGTTTCTTTGTGGGGCGTGTGGCGCTGACGACGCGTCGGGTGCCGTTGGCCTGACGGGCGTTTAAGTTAGGTTGTGGTTAGGGGGCATCCCCTAACCACACTTTTCATGCTGCGAGCCAACCGACGACTGGCACAATCATCAGCGTGCTCATCGCCATTGAAAGCACATTGCCAATGTAAGGGTGAAAATGACTGGGCATTCTCGCGGCAATGAAACACGCCAGCGGCGGGGCGACGAGTGCACCCAGCAGAGCACTTGATCCAATCACCATCCAACTGCCTCCATGGCTCAGTACGGCTGCAGGTACCACTGATACCAATGGAACATAGGTGGGGTACCAGCCTCGCTTTATCCATTGATGTCGCCAGATCACTACCCCGATAGCCGATGTCAGCGCCTGAGCCCCAATAATGTACAAGAGCAATCCGGAGCCATAAGCCGGGCTCATGGGGTTGAGACTATAAGCGAGCAATACCCCCGCCAATAACCCGAGACTGGCAAGTTCATTTCCGAAAAAAGGGGCTTCGGAAAAGTCTGCCAATATTCGGCGCAAACCCCAGATCACTCCGTAATTAGGCGGTATCGCAGGTACAGGTCTCTGCGGAGCGGCATAGTCTGAGCGCACCAGTGAGGGCACCCTACGACACAGTGCAAATGCGACCACACTTCCCGCAGCCATGCCCAGTACATTGCCGATAACGGCCGGCAACCCCAGCGGTATGCACACCAGATTGACGATCAGCAAGCACATCGGCGTAACCAACAGCGCCCCCAGCACTGCACCGTTGAGGGTGACCTTCCAACCGCCGCCAAATATGAGCACCATCGCTGCGGGCAAGGAAACAAAAGCCGCAAACGTAGGTTGCCAAGTTTCGGCAGTTACGCTCCAGCCCCAAAGCAGGTTGCTCAGCAAGAGACCGATCAATGAACTGGTCACCAACCAAGGCCACAATCCGGTGCCATAGCAAATGGAAAAGCCTTGCCAGGCCTTACCGTGCTTGCTCGCCCACCATGCCAGATAAGCGCCGCTTAATAGGCCCAGGGATGCGAGTTCATGCTTGTAAAAAGCTACCTCACTGATATCTCCCAGTATCCACCGCAACCATGCGATGGGGTTGGGCAGGGACATGACCAAATCACTGTAGCCCGGCCAGGCACCCTGATGGCTGAATACCACCCATAGCACCAGCAAGATCGCGACAAATCCCAGCACAGCCACGGTGATATCCACGGGTGAGAAGGTCGACGTTTTCTTGGTAAATGAAGTTTCCATAGTTTGCCCTCCTCTCAACGAGGCAGGGCAGGATGGAGGGAGTACCCGAGCATCTGGTCATACAGATCATGTCTGCGGTCTCGTTGCAGATCATTGAGGTCGTTCCAGATTGGCGCGCTGCGGGCACTGGTAATATCAATATCGGCAAAAAGAATTTCCTGGCGATTGGCCGAAGCCACTGCTCCAATCGGCCAGCCGTTTGTTCCTGCAATGAGGGAACACCCGAGGTAGCGTGCATCCCGTTCCTCACCAATTCGGCTGGCGGCAGCGATGAACACGTTGTTCACATGGGCTGCTGTCATCGTCAGGTAGGATGCCATGCACTTGCCTGCCTCATCGAACAGCGGCGGCGGCGTCCACACCCAATTGTTCAAGCTGCAGATGATATCGGCACCTTGCTGGCTGAGAATACGCGGCACTTCCGGGAACCAAATATCCCAGCAGATCAGCAGGCCAATGCGACCGATGGGGGTCTCAAATACCGGAAATCCACTATTGCCCGGGGTAAACCAGAGCTTTTCCAAATTCCATAAGTGAGCTTTGCGATACTTGCCGATGAATCCGTTGGGGCCTAGTAATACGGCAGTATTGAATAGTCGCATGCCGTCGATTTCGCTCAGACCCGCCACCAGATACACCTGGTGCTTGCAGGCAAAATCCATCCATTCGCGCACGCTGGGTCCGTTCGGCACCTCTTCAGCATGATCGAACGCATCCTGGCGACTACTGAAGAAATATCCACAGTTTGAAAGCTCCGGCAACACGATCAGATTGGCGCCACCGTTTGCGGCTTCAGTCGCCAGTAGAAGGCTTTGACGCAGGTTGTCGCTGCGATTGGAGACGCCTACCTGCGGATCGAATTGAATAACTGCGACGCGGGCGAAACTTGTTGGCTCACTCATGAGTGACCTCTTATTTTTATGCGACCGGTTTTGGTCGGGTGTTTATAAGAGGCGACAATATGTTTAAAGGATAGTCAGATGATTCCTATGGCGTTGTAGTAGATTTCTCTCGTGCGAATTTAACTTTCTAACTCGTACTCGGGGTAGTCTCGCAGGGTAAAACCGCCGTTGAAGTGTGCTTGAGTTTTGCTGCAAATATTGATCACCGTATCAATGGCACCTCTGAAGCACGGCTCTGTCCAGCCAGAATCCACAGAAAAAGACTCCCCGCAAAGATAAAGTCCGGACGTGTGAGAAAAGTCCCTGTTGTATTTCATCAGGCTGACGGCCTCGTAATAGGTACCAGGGCGATAGAGCTTTGCACAGCCGAGGGAGTGTTTGTCGTTCATCCAGCGCTGAACAACTGCATGTTCGCGTGCTATATAGGGAGAGATGCGCGCTTTGATATTGGTTGACTTCAATAAGATTCTATCCAGTTCTTCTATGCATTTGTCCACGAGCTCTGTGTCGCTGAAGAGTGATAGCTTCGTTGCGTCGTCCTCCCATGTGTAGCTTAAAAGTATGCAGTCGTAGGTGCTGTTTTCGTTGTAGCGGTAGGTGTACATGTCGTGTATGAAGCTGTCGGTCACGATGGCTTGAGGTATGGTTTTGTTACGTGAAATAAAGGATTTTTTGAGCGGGGCATACACTTTGCAGCTGGTTTCCCAATGCGCTGTTTTATAGGCTTCGATTGTTTCGAAGGGCAGCATGTCCTGAGTGAAGTCTTCGACAGATATTTGTGTCTCTATCAGCCACGAAGGGAGTGTCATCACCACGGAGTCAACGTCAATAAATTCTTTCCTCATTGCCTTTGGCTGAGCAGCATTCCAATCGTAGTAAACCCTTATTTTCTCATTTTTAAGGGCCTTTATTTTTGTCACTGAACTGTTGGTCAGTAATCCTGATGGGGTTTTTATTAAATGCTCATACAGTGACTCGGTGGGCTCACTCGCTTTTATAAATAGGAGCGACTCAGCCAGCGAGCCAAGACCCATATAGTTTGGTTTGTTGAAGCGAAGTCCTCTTGAGTCAGTCACCGTTGCAGCATTTAAATAAGGTGAGGCGATGGCCGCACCCTTTGAATCTACCCGGCCGTGAATTAACTGAAGATGACTACTGAAACCAAATATTGCTGTGCGTATTGGGTAGATTGAGCAGACGTCGTAGAAGGCTCCCCAGCTTCCGTCACCAATACCAATCGAATAGAAGATGGCAGACTCCTGCGCGGTCATGCCCATTCCGCCAAAATTGCCAGGATCACTCTGGCGCCAGCTATCGATGGTTGGCATTTTCACCAGATCACGAAATGAGGTGCCTTGGTATTTTTTTACGATAGCAGCCCACATTGATTCCCAGTGCTCCGCGCCATAATGCTCGGAAATGTGCACGGTCATGCGTTCGGCAAACTTCTTCCACTTAGCAAAGACGCGGCCTAACATTTCACCGGGGGGTGGCGTTTTTCCGTCTGCATTTTTCCAGATAAGCATGGTGGGTTCGTCGCCACTCTCCATGCTGCCTTCACGCAGGTAGACTCCCGTTGCACGGACCGCCGGGCTGCCAGGGTTCGGAAAGTCCGAATGGACCAACTCAAACTCTTTAGCGTAATAGGCCATGAGTGAGCGGCCCTCTTTGGGAGGGGTGTTTGATGTATTGAAGAAAGGCATTCTCATTGCGCCCATCTCAAAAGGGGGGCGACCCACAGTACGGGTATTGCGTCCCCCGAGGGCAGTGAGGTGTCGGCCGCCAATACGCTTGGATTTTTCGATTAATGTAATATTCTTGAAGCCACATCTGTGCAGTTCGCGTGCAGTGGTCAAGCCTGTTATGCCCGCCCCGATGATGCAAATCTTGTGCTCTGTGTTGGTCGCGTTGGCGATGCCGTTTTCTTGCTCTACCAAGGTGCGATAGTCAAAGCATAAGTCGGGTGGGTTAGGGAATGTGGCTCTCCATTTATTATTTGTCGCGCGTTTTTTTCTCTCTGACTGTTGATTAACATCTGCTGGGAAATTGAAGCTGGAGCCAATGGTCATTCTGATATTCCATGCGCTAGTTGATTCTCTCTACCTAGATTGGATGCAGGGACGGCGGTTAAAAATAAGAGACAGGTGATTTTGGGTTAGGGAACATCGTGTTCTTTTGTAGGGGGAGAGAGGTGCTTATTCGGCTTGGCTAAACTTGCAAATCCCCGCCAATTCTGGGAAAACCCCACCCCTCACGCCTTCAACGAGCCCCGCCATGAGCAACGACGAACTCCAGGTCACCGACATCCGCCCAGGCACCGGCAAAGCCGTGGTCAAGGGGGCGCTGATCACCACTCAATACACCGGCACCCTGGAAGACGGCACGGTGTTCGATTCGTCCTGGGAGCGGGGCAAGCCGTTCCAGTGTGTGATCGGCACCGGCCGCGTGATCAGGGGCTGGGACCAGGGCCTGATGGGCATGCAGGTCGGCGGCGTGCGCAGGCTGTTTGTCCCGGCGCACCTGGCGTATGGCGAGCGGTCGATGGGCGCGCATATCAAACCCAACAGCAATCTTTGCTTCGAGATTGAGTTGTTGGAAGTGCTGACGCGCGATGATTGAAGTGTTTGTGAACCGGGAGGCTGCATGCCGTTGATTCAAGCTATTCGCGACAGCTGGGGGTGGGTCGGCATTGATCCCGTCGAGGTCGTCGGGACGACCGCCTTTGGCAATGTGATGATCAAGGATACGCAGGGACGCTATTGGCGGCTGTGCCCTGAAGCGCTTTATTGCGAGGTCATTGCGCAGACGCGTGCCGTGCTGGACGAGGTTTCCAGGGATCAGGCATTTTTGCGCGACTGGTATCTGCAACCCATGGTGGAGCAGGCCGAGGAGGCCCTGGGGCCGTTGGCGCCTGGCCAGGTTTATCATTGGGTTATTTCGCCGGTATTGGGCGGCGAGTACGTCATCGACAATGTGCGATGCCTGGATCATGTTGAGCAGCTTCGGTTCTGCGGTGATCTGGCACGGGAGATAAAGGATTTGCCCGACGGTGCCCAGGTGAAGCTCAGGCTTGTCGACTAGTCATTGAAAAAAGGCAGCGTTCCATCGACGTCCAGGGTGTGGCTGAATGGCCCCTCGGCGGCTTGCTGAACCCTCCCTGAAGAATCCTCTTCTTCACCTTAAGGAAACTTTCCTACGGTTTACTCCCGCGTAAACGGGGCGTAAGCTTCGCGCGTTTTCATCAATAGCGGAGACCCTCAGTGGGTACTTGTTCGAGTGACAGTAGTCGGCCGGTTTCGGTAACCGGCACATACTTGGCAAGGTAACGCGCATTTTCCTGATGCCGTTGTCTCGCCAACAAAGCGAGAAGCGGCATCCCGACAGCAGCCAGTCCTGGCGCCTGTCCGATCCCTCTCATCGACGCTGACCAGCACCTGACTGACCTCGGGATGCTACGGACGCGCCTGCCTTTTTTGCGGCAGGCGGGCCGAGCTGACCGTGCCTGTAAACCGGGCAGGGTGCAGCCGGTCGTACCTGCCTGCAGGTTTCCTCGCGTAGGAGTTACACCATGAGCCTCATTCTGCTCAAAGCGTTGTTTGCCGGTTTCCTGCGGAATCGGCACATCGCCCGGCATTTCCGTCGCCTGGCGATGCTTGAAACCGTGACCGACACCAGCGACAGCCGCGAAGTGGCGCAGACCCTGCCGCCGACCCTGGTGGCTGCCGTCGCTGTACTTCGTGTTCGTACGGCTGATCCTGCTGGCGTATATGGCGCTGACCCAGGCGGTGAAAGGCTTCTACACCCGTAAATTTGGCTGGCAGTAACGGTGCTATCGCTGGCAAGCCGGCTCCTGCAGGCGCTGGCGTTCAAGGAGATTTTTTATGCAAGCAATCAACAACATCAACCTCAATTCGCTGATCGACACTTTGGTCAGCCTCACCGCCGCGTTCATCCTCGGCGGCCTGATCGGTTTCGAGCGTCAGTACCGCCAGCGCACGGCGGGCCTGCGCACCAACGTGCTGGTGGCGGTGGGCGCGGCGATTTTCGTCGACATGGCCAACCGCCTGGGCGGCGCAGAAGGCGCGGTGCGGGTGGTGGCGTACGTGGTCTCGGGGATCGGTTTTCTCGGCGCGGGCGTGATCATGCGCGAAGAAGGCAATGTGCGCGGGCTCAACACCGCCGCCACGCTCTGGGCATCGGCGGCGGTGGGGGCCTGTGCCGGCGCCGACCTGATCCTCGAAGCGCTGCTCGGCACGCTGTTTGTGCTGGCGGCCAATACCTTGCTGCGGCCGATCGTCAACAACATCAACCGCCAGCCGCTGGATGTGGTGTCGGCGGAGGTCACCAATATCCTCTATGTCATTGCCCGGCGTACCCAGCAGAAAGCCGTGCTCGCACTGCTGGAAGCCGAATTGGCGCGTTGCAACTACCCGGCCAGTGATGTCGATGTGCGGCCTTTCGGCACTGACGAAGTCGAAATCGAAGCCACCCTGGCGGTGACCTCGGTGGACGGTGACGAGCTGGATGCCCTGGTGGCACGCATTTCTCTGTCGACCCTGGTGGTGCAGGCCTTCTGGAGCCCAAGCACCACGGAGTAGTACGCGGACGTCAGGCTTTGCCTTGTTCAACACGGACTATGCTACTGAGAGGAAAAGTCCTACAAGCATTCGAGACTATCCCTTCATTTGAAACCACACGCCATTGTTAAGGTTGCGCGCTTGCGCCTATTTAGGAACCCAGGCGCAGCTTTACGTTTTCATCGTGTTTTTCAAAAGGAGAGGCCCGTACTGCCTGAAGTGTCACGCAGAGTACTCAGCACCGTTTGTCGGAACTGTTACTTTTCACAGGTAGATAGGACTCACGTGATATGTAAGCGTACTGATCCTCCCAGGGGAGTCTTATGAGCAACAAAGCTTTAATTGTGGATGATCACCCGTTTATACGCGCCACCGTCAAGCACCTGCTGAAGCAGGAGGGCTTCGACACCATCTTCGAAGCAGGTAACGGCGCGGATGCCATGCAGGTTGCCCGTGAGGAGCGTCCGGACCTTGTCATTCTCGACCTGGCAATGCCCAAGCTCGGTGGGTTGGAGGTGATCAGTCGGATTAAAGCCTTGGACCTGCCTTGCAAGATACTGGTACTGACTTCGTACCTGGCCGTGTTCTTTTCTACCCGTTGCATGCGTGCCGGTGCCATGGGGTTTGTCGCCAAGACCGGCGAACTCGACGAGCTGCAGAAGGCCATCAGGGCAATCAGGTCCGGCTACAGTTGCTTTCCGAGCCTGCCTACCAGTTCGGTGCGTCGCGACGACCTGCAATCCACCGAGCAGGAGTTGGTGGAGGCGCTGTCCGATCGCGAGCTGACGGTATTGCAAAAACTGGCCCTGGGCCTGGGTAACAAGGAGATTGCCGAGGACATGCTGTTGAGTCACAAAACCATCAGTACCTACAAGACGCGGCTCAAGGAGAAACTACGTATGTCCTCGGTGGTGCATCTGTCCAAGTTCGCGCAGCGCAATCACCTGATCTGAAATGAACCCCTCACGGTTGATCAAGCTCATGGTCATCCTGCTCGTGGGGATGTTGCCTGCGGCGGTGATGGCCGTGGATGCACCGCAAAGCCTGCGGCTACTCGGCCACTCAACCCTTGAACCCACCAGCGTGATGCTCGATGAAGCCGACTGGCGCTGGCTGCGCGAGCAGCGCACATTGATCATCGGGGTCTCGGCGCCGGATTACGCGCCCTTTGACCTGAGTAACAACAAGCAAGAACTGGAAGGCATCACCGCCGATTATGCGGCGCTGATCGGCCAGGCGCTGAATATCGCGGTCACGGTTCGACGCTACGACACGCGCGATGAAGTTATCGACGCCCTCAAGAGCGGCGCGGTGGATTTTCTCGGCTCGGCCAACGGTTATGAGTTCGCCGACCCGCAGTTGGTGCTATCGCGCTCCTACGCCAATGATCAACCCGTGCTGGTGACGCGCGCGGGTGACAACCTTGCATTGAATGCCGATCTGGCGGGCAGGCGCGTGGCGATGCTCTACCACTACATGCCGCCCGACGCCGTCCAGGCGTTCTACCCCCAAGCGCAGTTGCAGTTGTTTGGCTCGACCTTCGAGGCCATCGGCGCCGTCGCGTTCGGCCAGGCGGATGTGTACCTCGGGGATGCCATCAGCACCCGCTACCTGATCAACAAGAACCATCTCAATAATGTGCGCATGGCGGATTTTTCGGCCATGGAAGCCAACCCGTTCGGGTTCGCCCTGCGCAAGGAAAACACACGCCTGCTGAGGATCATCAACGCCGCGCTGGCCGCTGTTCCCGCCAACCAGCAAATGGAAATCCTGCGCCGTTGGAGTGCCGGTGGCATTGGTTTTCCCGAGGCCGACCGGCTGCGCTTGAGCATCAATGAGCAGCGCTGGCTGGAGAAGCATCCGCGGGTAAAAGTGGCGGTGGTCGACAAGTTCGTGCCGCTATCGTTTTTCAATGAGAAGGGCGAGTTCGAAGGCCTGAGCGCCGAGGTGTTGTCGCGGATCAGCCTGCGTACGGGCCTTAAGTTCGACATCGAGCAGGGCACTTCACTGCCGCGCCTGGTTGACGCGGTCAGCACCGGGCGCGTCGATATGCTGGCGGCCGTAACGCCGAGCATCGAGCGGTCGGAGAAGATCCGCTTTACCCGGCCCTACCTGTCAAACCCCTATGCCCTGGTGGTGTCCGCGGACAATGAGCGCGTGATCACCCTGGAGGACATGCCCGGCAAACGCCTGGCGGTGGTCAGCGGCAACAGCCTCGCGATGCAGATTGCCGAGGACTACCCAGGCGTGGTGTTTGTCGAAGTCGAGAACACCGAGCAGGCCATGGCGTTGGTGGCCAAGGGCACCGTGGAGGCGACCGCGGTGTCGTTGATCAGCGCGCGCTACATGATCGCGCGCAATTACCGTGAACGCCTGCGCATCACCAGCACCGTCGGCCGGGAGCCGGCGCGTTTTACCCTGGGGGTCAACCGCAGTGAACTGGAGTTGTATTCGATCCTCGACAAGGCATTGCTGAGCATTACCCCCGAAGAGATGGACGAGCTGACCAACCATTGGCGCAGTGAAATCATCCTCGAAGACAGCTACTGGCTGCGGCACCGCAACGTGATTATCCAAGGCTTCGCCCTTGCCGCGCTGCTGCTGTTGGTCGCCCTGGGCTGGGTGTTCTACCTGCGTAACCTGATTCGCAAGCGCGCCCAGGCGGAGCGGGCCTTGAGCGACCAGATGCGCTTTATGAGCGTGCTGATCGACGGCACTCCGCACCCGATCTACGTGCGCGATCGCCAAGGCCGCTTGATGGCGTGCAACAATGCCTACCTCGATGTCTTCGGCTTCAAGCTCGAAGACGTCATTGGCAAGACCGTGGTGGAGACCGATACCGGCAACCCTCCCCAGGCTCAGTCGTTCCATGCCGATTACCTGCGCTTGATGGAGCAGGGCGAACCGCAGATCCATGACCGCGTGTTGAAGATTCCCGGTGGCGGGGTGTTGACCATCTACCAGTGGATGCTGCCCTACCGGGATAGCAACGGCGGCGTCGTGGGCATGATTGCCGGCTGGGTCGATGTCAGCGAGCGCCAGCGCTTGCTGGGCCAATTGCAGGAAGCCAAGGAGGAGGCCGACGCAGCCAACCGCGCGAAGACCACCTTTCTGGCCACCATGAGCCATGAGATACGCACGCCCATGAACGCTGTGATCGGCATGATCGAGCTGGCCCTGGAAAACGCCCAGCAGGGGCGTGCCGACCGCGCCGCGCTGGAGGTGGCCTCGGTGGCGTCGCACAGCATGCTGGAGTTGATCGGCGATATTCTCGACATTGCGCGGATTGAATCCGGCCACCTGTCACTGGCCCTGGAGCCCGCCAATCCGCACGAGCTGCTGGCCTCGGTGGCGCGGGTATTTGAAGGGTTGGCGCGCGACAAGGGCCTGGTGTTGCAAGTGGAGCTTGACCCGCTGATCGACCATGCGGTGTTGATCGACCCGCTGCGCTTCAAGCAGGTGGTGTCCAATCTGTTGGGGAATGCGATCAAGTTCACCACCAACGGTCAGGTACGCGTGGGGGCCCAGGGGGCATTGGTCGGCGATCAACTGGACCTGCGGCTATGGGTGGAGGACACCGGCATTGGCATCAGCGCTGTCGATCAGCAGCGCTTGTTCAACCCCTTTATCCAGGGCAGCAATAACGAACAATCGGCACGCAGTGGTTCTGGCCTTGGACTGGTCATCAGCCGCAACCTGTGCGAGATGATGGGCGGGCAATTGCACTTGAGCAGCGTGCTGGGCAAGGGCACGCGGGTGGATGTGACGCTGTCGCTGGAAATGACCACCCGCGTGCCGGATGCATTGCCCGTCTTGCCCGTTCCGACGGCTCGGGCGTTGAGCATCCTGGTGGTGGATGACTACCCGGCCAACCGCCTGCTGCTGGCTCGCCAGTTGAGCTTCCTGGGGCACCGCATCACCACGGCCGAGGACGGTGCCCAAGGCTTTGCCCTGTGGCAGGCCGGGCAGTTCGACGGGGTGATCACCGATTGCAATATGCCCTTCAAGGATGGGTATACGTTGGCGCGGGATATTCGTGCCCAGGAGCGTCAGCGCGGGCTCACGCCGTGCCTGCTGCTGGGCTTCACCGCCAATGCGCAGCCACAAGAGACCGAACGCTGCCGACAAGCCGGCATGGATGGCTGCCTGTTCAAGCCCACCGGGCTTGAAGACTTGCGCGCGGCGTTGGCATCGCGCGCGGTCGGCGAGGTGATACAGGCGGTTGAGCCGACGTTTGATTTGAGCACGCTGATCGCGCTGACCGGTAGCGATAAGGTCGCGCTGAACGAGTTGCTGACGCCGTTACTCGACAGCCTGGAGGAAGATCGCGCCTGGCTGGGTGTTGAGCAAAATCGCACGGACTTCGCCAGGCTGCATGACCTGGCCCACCGCGTCAAAGGTGGCGCACGCTTGGTCAAGTCTCAGGCGTTGATCGCCAGTTGCGAGACCTTGGAAGACCTGTGCGAGCGGCGCGAAGGCGAGGCGTTGGACGCAGCAGTGCAGACGGTGGAGCGGGCTATCACTGGCTTGCAACACAGCCTCGGGCAGTACTGCAATCAGGCGTGACCGAGGTAGACAGCCATTCGGTGCATTTGGGACAACTCCTACATGAAGGGGGAACATGCCTGATTTTGTCTTCGGGATATGTCTGGAAAATGGGCGACGCTCACTGACGAGCGCTGCCAGCCCAGGGGTTTGCTATGCCGAACAAAGCACTGACCATCCTGATTGCCGATGAACAGCACCTGCAACGGTTGTACATCGAAAAAATGCTCAATCAGTTGGGGTACCACCGGATCGTGCCGGTACAGACCTTCGAAGAAGTCCAGATACTCACCGCCATTCCGGCCGAACCCTTTGACGTGCTGATCATCAATGCGGGGCTGACGCTGCACAGCTGCGGGCCCCAGCCCCAGGTACGCCACGTGCTGGTCTACGACCACCTCGACCTGGGCGCACCTGCCGGCGCAACACCGGCGGTGCTGGTACGGCTGCCCGGGGTACCGGACAACGTCAACCTCGAACATTTCATGGACATCATCGACCCACCCGCAGCCACGGCGGGCCTGCGGGTATTGCCCTGGTTGCGCGAGTTATCCCGCGCACGGGTGGCCGGCGCCTAGTCCCACTTCGGCGCGATGCCCTTGGGGCTGGTCAAGCGATGGCCGCGCTCCAGGCCGGCAATCTGTTCCATGTCGGCAGCACTCAAGGTCAGTTGCAGGGCCTTGAGGTTGCTTTCCAGGTTGGCGCGTTTGGTCGAGGAGGGGATCACGGCGTACCCGAGTTGCATGGCCCAGGCCAGCGTCACTTGGGCCGGGGTGGCTTGATGGCGCTCGGCGATCTGCTGGATCACCGGGTCCTTGAGCACTTCGCCGTAGGCCAGGGTCATGTATGAGGTGATCTGGATACCGTGGGCGCTGGCGAACTCCGCCACCTTGCGGTTTTGCAGGTAGGGGTGCAGTTCGATCTGGTTGGTCGCGATGTGCTCGGCGCCGACCGCTGCGATGGCCTGTTTCATCAGGTCAATGGTGAAGTTGGAAATACCGATCTGGCGCGTCAGGCCCTGGCGCTTGGCTTCCAGCAACTGGCTCATGAATTCGGCGACGGGGACCTGGTCTTCCGGCGACGGCCAGTGGATCAGGGTCAGGTCCAGGTAGTCGGTCTGGAGCTTGCGCAGGCTCTCCTTGAGGCTCGGGATCAACTGGCCTTCGGCGAAGTTGGCGATCCAGATCTTGCTGGTGATGAACAGCTCATCACGGGGCACACCGCTGTCGGCGATGGCCTGGCCGACGTCAGCTTCGTTCTCGTAGATCTGCGCCGTGTCGATGACGCGGTAGCCCAGTTCCAGGCCGGTGCTGACGGAGTCAATCACCACCTGGCCCTGCAGGCGGAAAGTGCCGAGGCCGAAGGCGGGTACGTTGGACGTGGGGATAGACATCAGTAACTCCTGAATAGGTGTGAACAATGGAGTCGAGTATCCGCCCGTCGTTCCTTCGGAAAAACCGTCGAATCCGAAAAGGACTCTTTACCGCAGGTCACGAATGCGCCTGGCCTAAAATGTCGGCGGCGTGATCACCCAGATCACCACCGTCTCCACTTTGCCGGGGTTGCCATACCGATGCGGTTCGCTGCTGGCAAAGCTGAAGCTGTCACCGGCCGCCAGCAGGAAGTGCCGCTCTCCCACCCACAGCTCGAACTGTCCACGCAACACATAGCCGGCTTCTTCGCCTTCATGGCTGTAGCTCTGCTGGCTGTAGGTGCCCGGTGGGAAACTCGATTGCAGCATTTCCAGTTGATGGTTGGGCAGGGGCGTCAGCAACTGGTCGACGATGCCGTCTTCATAGTGGATGCTCTGGCGATTGTCCTTGCGCACCACGTAGCCTGCGTCTGCCGGTGCGGGCGTGGTCTCGCTGGCGAAGAACCACTGGATCGTCACCCCCAGGCTGCGAGCGATGTTGAACAGTGCCGGAATCGACGGATACGCCAGGTTGCGTTCCAGCTGGCTGAGGTAGCCGGCGGTCAGTTCGCTGGCCTCTGCCAGGGCGGTCAAGGTCATGCCGCTGGCCTTGCGCAAACCACGGATGCGGGTGCCGAGAAACAGTTGCTGGGGTTGGTCGTTCACAGGTTCCATGCCACCTTGAGTCCTTCGTAGATCGCCTCTTCGGCGGTGCGCGGCGCCAGGCAGTCGCCGATCCGGTCAAACGGCACCAGGCCCTGCAACTGCGCGCCGAGAGTGTCCACCGGCTGATGGCCCTGGCACAACACCAGCGTGTCGATATTCTCCAGCAGCATGGGCTCGCCGCTGGCGGTGTGTTGCAGGTACACCGTGGTGTCGTCGCAGCCGTACAAGCGCGCATACGGGATGATCGGAATGCCCAGCCGGTGCAGCTCGCCGGCCAGTTGATCACGCACATACAGCGGCAGATTCTCGCCACAGTGCGTGCCATTCACCGCCAGTTGCACCTGATGCCCGGCGCGCACCAGGCGCTCGGCAATGCCGGGGCCGATCCAGTCGCAACGCCAGTCGACCACCACCACCGAACGCCCCAGGGGTACTGCGTCGCGCAGCACCTGCCAGGCATCCACCACCTGCAGTTCGCCGCCTTGCTCGAAGGCCGGCCAATAGGGTTCGGCGCCGGTGGCAATGATCACGTGGTCGGGTTGCTCGCGCTCCACCAGCGCGCGGTCGACGCGGGTGTTGCGCAGCACCTGCACCCCGGCCAGTTGCATCTCGCGCTGCAGGTTGGTGCTGGCGCCACCGAACTCACTGCGCCGTGGCAGCAATTGCGCCAGCAGCACTTGCCCGCCCAACTGGGCGCTGGCCTCGTAGAGCGTCACGGCATGCCCGCGTTGCGCCGCGACCGCTGCGGCTTTCATACCCGCCGGACCACCGCCCACGACCATGATGCGCTTGCGCTTGAGTGTCGCTTGCACCTTGCCGAATAGCAGCTCGCGGCCGGTCTCGGGATGCTGGATGCACGAGATCGGCAAGCCCTTGTGAAAGTGACCGATGCAGGCCTGGTTGCAGGCGATGCACGCGCGCACATCTTCGACGCGCCCGTCGAGAGTCTTGGCGGGCATCAGCGGGTCGCAGATCAATGCGCGGGTCATGCCGCACACATCGGCCTGGCCGCGCGCGAGGATCAATTCGGCTTCCTGGGGCTGGTTGATGCGCCCGGTGACGAACAGCTGAATCGACAGGCTGGCCTTGAACGTCGCGGCCTCATCGGCGAGGTACGCGGCGGCAATCGCCATGGGCGGCACGATGTGGATTGCACCGCCCAGCGAGGCCGACGTGCCTGCGACGATATGCACGTAGTCGAGCTGGGACTGAAGGCTCTGCACGGCTTCCAGGGATTCGCTTTCGGTGAGCCCTTCGGCATCGCGTTCATCGGCAGAAATGCGCAGGCCGATGATGAAGTCCGCGTCGGTAGCCGCGCGCACGGCGGCGAGGATTTCCGTCAGGAACCGCAGCCGTTGCTCAAGCGCCCCGTTGTAGCCATCGCTGCGCCGATTGACCCGTGGGTTGAGAAACTGCGCCGGCAGGTACCCATGGCTGGCGACCACTTCGACCCCGTCGATCCCGGCCTGGTGCAAGCGCCTGGCAGCGGCGGCGTAACCCGCGACAATCTCATCGATCATCGCTTGGTCCAGCGCACGCGGCATCACCCGGAAGCGTTCATTGGGCACCCCCGAGGCCGAGTAGGCCACCGCCAGCAGGCCATCCGCCGACTCCATGATTTCCCGCCCGGGATGAAAGATCTGCGACAGCACCACGGTGCCATGGGCATGGCAGGTTTCCGCCAGCTGGCGGTAGCCCTCGATGCACGCATCGTCGGTGGCCATCAACACATGGGAGGTGTACCGCGCGCTGTCATGCACCCCGGCCACCTGCAGCACAATCAGGCCGACACCGCCTTCGGCACGCGCACGGTGGTAGGCGATCAATGGCGGGTTGACCCGGTTATCGGTGGGCATCGAGGTGTCATGACCGCTGGACATGATGCGGTTTTTCAGGCGTTTGCCCCGCAGTGCCAGGGGCTCGAACAGGTGCGGGAAAGCAGAGGGCGACATGGTGCGGGTACTCCAGGCGCTGTTATTGTTATTTTTCTATAGGAGGCTGCCGCCAGTAAAAAATCAACTTGTTTTTTTACTGGCGTCTGGATTAGCGTCGCCTTCACCCACCCCGTGCCCGGAGAATAAAAATGCCTCACTCCACCGAACAGCACCTGCGCGAAGAGCTTGCGGCGTGTTATCGATTGATCGCGCACTACCGCATGAGCGACCTGATTTTCACGCATATCTCGGTGCGCATTCCCGGACCCGAGCATCACTTCCTGATCAATCCCTACGGGCTGATGTTCGATGAAATCACCGCCTCCAGCCTGGTGAAGATCGGCCTCGACGGGCGCGCGGTCGAGCCGTCGCCGCATGCGGTCAACCCGGCCGGCTTTGTGATTCACAGCGCGATCCATGGCGCCCGCGAAGATGCCCACTGTGTGTTGCACACCCACACCCGCGCGGGCTGCGCGGTGGCGGCGCTGGAGTGCGGGTTGTTGCCGGTGAACCAGATTTCCATGGAGTTCTACGGCAAGGTTGCCTACCACGACTACGAAGGCGTGGCCCTGGATCTGGACGAGCAGCAACGCCTGGTGCGCGACCTCGGCGACAAGCCGGTGCTGATGCTGCGCAACCACGGTTTGCTGACGGTAGGCGCAACCGTCAGCCAGGCATTCCTGCGCATGTACTACCTGGAAAAAGCCTGCGACATCCAGATCGCCGCCCAGGCCTGTGGCCCACTGGTGCTGCCATCCGCCGAGGTCTGCCAGTACACCGAGCAGCAATTCAACAACCCCGGCCGGCCGCTGGAGGAGGGCGAGTTGGTTGACCTGGATGCGATGCAACTGGCGTGGGCGGCGTTGCTGCGCATGCTGGATCGGGTGTCGCCGGGGTACCGCGACTGATGTAGAGTCGTGCAGCCGACTCAACCGAAGGACACCGCGCCATGACCCAGGAAACCCGTTTCTCCCGGATGGAGCCGGAATTGCGCAAGGCCAATCTGGTCCAGGCGACCCTGACTTGCCTCAAGCGTGACGGGTTCCAGGGCGCCTCGATCCGCAAGATCAGCGCCGAAGCCGGGGTCTCCGTAGGGCTGATCAGCCACCACTACTCGGGCAAGGATGAGTTGGTGGCCGAGGCCTATCGCACCATCACCGGCCAGGTCATGAGCCTGCTGCGCGAGACCATGGCCAAGGCGCCGCCCAACCCTCGGGAGCGTTTGTCGGCGCTGTTTCGGGGCTCGTTTTCCGCCGAGTTGCTCGACCCGCAGTTGCTGGACGCGTGGCTGGTGTTCTGGGGCGCGGTGAAGACGGCGCCGGCGATCAACCTGGCCCACGAACACTCCTACGGCGAATACCGCACCATCATGCGTTCGGCCCTGACCGACATGGCCCGCGAAGAAGGGTGGGAGCAGTTCGACGCCGACCTCGCGGCCATCGGCCTGAGCGCCTTGCTCGACGGGTTGTGGCTGGAGTCGGGGCTCAACCCCGGCACGTTCACCCCGGAGCAGGGGATCCAGATCTGCGAAGCCTGGGTCGACGGCCTGCAGTCCGGCGGTCGTAAGCGTTACCAGCTCAAGCCCTGAGCCTTCCTTGCCGCCCTGGACGCAAGGTCCGGGGCGGTTTTTCCGGCACTGAAAAAATTTAAGATTTGCCGATTGCCTCCTTACTGAACACTCGTTTAGTATCGCCCCATGTCGCACCCCTCACGCCAAATAAAATAATTCGAGGAAGCCATGACTACCGATTCGTCCGTGCTCACCCATGTGCAGGCAGGCGTTGCCTGGATCACCCTCAACCGAGGGCCGCAGCGCAATGCGCTGGACATCCCTACCCTCAAGCACCTGCACAGCCTGCTCGACGCGTTCAACCGCGACCCGGCCGTGCGTGTGGTAGTGTTGACCGGCAGCGGCCGCAGCTTCTGCGCTGGCGCGGACCTCGCGGAGTGGGCCGACGCCGAAGCACGCGGCGCCCTGGAAACCTACGGCTGGACCGAAACCGCCCACGCCCTCATGACCCGCCTGCACAGCCTCGACAAGCCCACGATTGCCGCGATCAACGGCACCGCCGTCGGCGCCGGCATGGACCTGACCCTGTGCTGCGACCTGCGCGTAGCCGCCCAGTCGGCGCGCTTCAAGGCCGGCTACACCAGCATGGCGTATGCCCCGGACGCCGGTGCCAGCTGGCACTTGCCACGCCTGATCGGCAGCGAACAGGCCAAGCGCCTGCTGTTCCTTGATGAGCTGTGGAGCGCCGACCGCGCCCTGGCAGCCGGCCTGGTCGGTGAGGTGGTCGCCGATGAGCAACTGCATGCCCACACCCTCGAACTGGCGACCCGCCTGGCCAACGGCCCGACCTTCGCCTTCGCCCAGACCAAAACCCTGATCCGCGATGGCGCCGACCGCAGCCTGCCCGAGCAACTGCAAGCCGAACTGGCCGCCGGCCTGTTATGCGGACGCAGTGCCGATGGCGCCGAAGCCCTGCGCGCGTCCATGGAAAAACGCCTCCCGACATTCTGCGGCAAATAACAACAACGACACCCTCGAGCAGGTAGCGCCATGAATTTCCAACTCAGCCAAGAACAAGACATGTTGGTGGACGCGGTACGCAGTTTTGTTGCCAAGGAATTGTTGCCCCACGAGGAGGCGGTGGACCGCGCCGACGAGGTTTCACCAGAGCTGGCCGCGCAGATCCGCGACAAGGCCATCGCTGCCGGCTTCTATGCCTTCAACATGCCGGAAGAGGTCGGTGGTGGTGGCCTCGACTACTTGTCGCAGGCGTTGATCGAACGGGAATTGTCCAAGGTGTCGTGGGCCCTGCATGTGTTTGTCGCGCGCCCGTCGAAAATCCTCATGGCCTGCACCGGCGCGCAGATCGGCGACTATCTGCTGCCGTGCGTGCAGGGCAAGAAAATCGACTGCTTCGCGCTGACCGAACCCGGTGCCGGTTCGGACGCCAACGCGATCAAGACCCGCGCCGTGCGCCACGGCGACGACTTCGTGATCAACGGCAGCAAGCACTTCATCAGCCATGCCGGGCACGCCGATTTCGCCATCGTGTTTGCCGTCACCGACACCTACGAGCACAACGGCCGCCAGCGCAATGCGGTGACTTCATTCCTGGTCGACCGTGGCACGCCGGGCATGACCATTCGCCGGGGCCCCAAGTGTGTGAGCAACCGCGGTTACCACACCTACGAAATGTTCTTCGACGACTGCCGCGTGCCAGCCTCCAAGGTACTCGGTGAAGTGGGCAAAGGCTGGGACGTGGCCAACGCCTGGCTCACCGCCGGGCGCGTGATGGTCGCCGCCAACTGCGTCGGCCAGGCCCAGCGTGCGCTGGAGGTGTCGCTGCAATGGGCAGCGGATCGCAAGCAGTTTGGCCAGCCCATCGGCACCTATCAGGGCGTGAGCTTCAAACTCGCCGACATGGCCACGCAGATACGCGCGGCTGAACTGCTGACCCTGCACACCGCCTGGAAAATGGATCAGGGCAGCATGACCGACGGTGAGGCCGGCATGGCCAAGCTGTTTGCCAGCGAAACCCTGGGCAAGGTCGCCGACGAGGCCGTGCAGATTTTCGGTGGCATGGGCTTGATGGATGAAGGGCCGGTGGAGCGCATCTGGCGCAACGCGCGGATCGAACGGATCTGGGAAGGCACTTCGGAAATCCAGCGCCATATCATCGCCCGTGAACTGTTGCGGCCGCTGTTGCGCTGATCGGCGCGGAGAACGCTTATGTCCCAGGCTATTCGCGACAATCTCAAGCGCCTGCTGGCGCCCCGGCACCTGGCTTTTGTCGGCGGGCGCAGCATGGCCCGCGCCCTCAAGCGCTGTGCCGACGGCGGGTTTACCGGGCCGATGTGGCTGGTCAACCCGCAGCATGACAGCCTCGACGGCATCCCCTGTGTGCGCCGCGTCGCCGACCTGCCGTGCGGCCCGGATGCGGTATTCATTGCCACCAACCGTGAACTGACATTGACCTGCGTTGCTGAACTGGCCGCCATCGGCACCGGCGGCGCGATCTGCTACGCCTCCGGCTTTGCCGAAACCGGCGCCAGTGGTGCCGCGTTGCAGCAGCAGTTGTTGCACGCCGCCGGCGAGATGGCCTTGCTCGGTCCCAACTGCTACGGCCTGCTCGACTACCTGCACAGCGCCGCCCTGTGGCCGGTGGCCCACGGCGGCAAAGCGGTGGAGAAGGGCGTGGCGGTGCTGACCCAGAGCGGCAACTTCGCCTACAACCTGTCGATGAGCGACCGCTCGTTGCCGGTGGCCTACATGGCCTCGGTCGGCAACCAGGCGCAATTGGGCGTGGCCGAATTGATGGACGTATTGCTCGATGAGCCGCGCGTGACCGCCATCGGTCTGCACCTGGAAGGTTTGAAGAATGTCCCGGGGTTCGCCCGCGCCGCGCACAAGGCGCTGGAAAAGGGCATCCCGATCATCGCGTTGAAAACCGGCGTGTCGCAGATCGGGGCCGAGCTGGCGCTGAGTCATACCAGTTCGCTGTCCGGCTCCGACACACTGTACGACAGTCTGTTCGCCCGGCTCGGGGTGATCCGCGTGAGTGGGCCGGTGAGTTTTGTCGAGACCTTGAAAGCCGCAGCGTGCGGCAATCTGCCGGCTGGCAACCGCCTGATCGCGCTGGCCTGTTCCGGTGGCGACGCCGGGCTGATCGCCGACTACGCCGAGCGCAACCAACTGGCCTTGCCGACACTCGACGAAGACCAGCGCGCAGAGCTGGCGCAGGTGCTGCCCAGCTACGCCAACCTGGTCAACCCGCTGGACTTTACCACTGCCATCTGGGGTGACCGCGAAGCCCTCGACACGATGCTCGATACCGCCCTGCGCACGGAGGCCGATGCCGCCATGCTGGTGCTGGACTACCCGGCCGAATTCACCGGCGAACGCAAGGAATGCGACCTGCTGCTCGGGCTGTTTTGCGACGCGCTCGACCGGCATGGCAAGACCGGCTTTGTCACCTCGGCGTTTCCCGAATTGCTGCCGGCCCATGCCCGCGAGCGCTTGCATGCCCACGGCATTGCCGCGCTGCAAGGCGTGGAGGATGCACTCGCGGCCTGGGGGCGGATTGCCGAGTATCAGCATAATCGACGGACCTTGCTGGCGCGCGGCGAGTCGAGCCTCGTGCCGTTGTGCCCGCAACCCCTGCAAGGCCAGGGCCTGGCCCTGGATGAGTGGGCGTCCAAGCAAGCCTTGCGCGTGTTCGGCCTGAACACGCCGGCGGCGGTATTGAGTACACCGGGACGCGCGATTGCCGATGCCGATGTGCTGGGCTACCCGTTGGTGCTCAAGGCGGTCAGCACGCAGTTGCCGCATAAAACCGAGGCCGGTGCCGTCGCCTTGAACCTGCAGGATGGTGTGGCGCTGACGTCTGCGTTGGCGCTGATGCGCGGGCAGATCGCCGCGTATGCGCCCGGTGTAGCGTTTGACCAACTGCTGCTGGAGTCCATGGCGACCCCGCCGTTGGCCGAGCTGATCGTGGGTATCAAGCGCGAGAATGACTTTGGCCTGGCCTTGGTGATCGGCGCTGGTGGCATCCTCGTGGAACTGCTCAAGGACAGTCGCAGCCTGCTGCTGCCGACCACTGACGATGCGATCCGCCACGCCGTGCTCAGCTTGCGCAGCGCCGCGTTGCTGCAGGGCTTTCGCGGACGCGAAGTGGCGGATCTCGACGCGCTGGTCGCGGCCATCCGTGCGGTGGCCGACTACGCCTGCGCCAACGCCGCGCAATTGCTGGAGTTGGATGTGAACCCATTGCTGGTCAACGCCCACGGCGCCACGGCGGTCGACGCGTTGATTCGTCTAGGAGATCAACATGCATGATAAAACCTTGACCGGCGGCCAGGCCCTGGTGCGGTTGCTGGCCAACTATGGCGTCGATACCGTCTTCGGGATTCCCGGAGTGCACACCCTGGAGTTGTACCGCGGCTTGCCCGGCAGCGGCATTCGCCATGTACTCACCCGCCATGAACAGGGCGCGGGCTTTATGGCCGATGGTTATGCGCGTGTCAGCGGCAAGCCGGGCGTGTGCTTTGTGATCACCGGGCCCGGCGTGACCAACGCCGCAACCGCCATCGGCCAGGCCTACGCCGACTCGATCCCGCTGCTGGTGATTTCCAGCGTCAACCACACTGCCAGCCTCGGCAAGGGCTGGGGCATCTTGCATGAGACCCAGGACCAGCGCGCGATCACGGCGCCGATCACGGCGTTTTCCGCCGTGGCCTTGAGCACCGAGGATTTGCCCGAACTGGTGGCGCGTGCTTATGCGGTGTTCGACAGTGAGCGGCCACGGCCGGTGCACATTTCGGTGCCGCTCGACGTGTTGGCTGCGCCGATCCAGAGAGACTGGAGCAACGAGGTCGTACGCCGCCCAGGGCGCGGTTTGCCCTCGGCGGAAGACCTGGATCAAGCGGCGGCAAAACTGTCGGTGGCCAAGCGCCCGATGATCATCGCCGGCGGCGGCGCGCTGGCCGCCGGCGAGGCGTTGCAGCGCTTGAGCACACAACTGGCGGCGCCGTTTTTCAGCAGTGTCGCGGGTAAGGGCCTGTTGCCGATCGAGCATCCGCTGAATGCCGGCTCGACCTTGTGCGTCGAACCTGGTTGGCAATTGATCAGCGAGGCCGACGTGGTGCTCGCGGTCGGCACGGAAATGGCCGACACCGACTATTGGCGCGAGCGTTTGCCGCTGAACGGCGAGCTAGTGCGCGTGGACATCGACCCGCGCAAATTCAATGATTTCTACCCGTGCGCCGTCGCGCTGAAAGGCGATGCCCAACAGACGGTGCAAGCCCTGCTGCAACGGTTACCGCCGGCACCGCGCGACGCTGCAGCGGCGGCCAGATCAGTGGCGGCAGTGCTGCAGGCCATCGAGTCCGGACACGGTCCTTTGCAATCGATCCACCAGGCGATTCTCGAGCGCATCGAGGCCGAATTGCCGGCGAATGCGGTGATCAGCAGTGACATGACCCAACTGGCCTACACCGGCAACTACGCCTACCGCAGCCGGGCCCCGCGCAGTTGGCTGCACCCCACCGGCTACGGCACCTTGGGCTACGGCTTGCCGGCCGGCATCGGCGCCAAGTTTGGCGCGCCGCAGCGGCCCGGCCTGGTGCTGGTGGGTGATGGCGGCTTTCTCTATACCGCGCAGGAACTGGCGACGGCGGTGGAAGAACTGGACAGCCCGCTGGTGGTGTTGTTGTGGAACAACGATGCCCTCGGCCAGATCCGTGACGACATGCTCGACCTGGCGATCGAACCGATCGGCGTGCTGCCGCGCAACCCGGATTTTGCCTTGTTCGCCCAGGCGTTCGGCTGCACGGTGAACCAGCCCCAGAACCTGGATGCATTGCAGACGGACTTGCGCAACGCCTTCAAACGCAACGGCGTGACCTTGATCGAGCTGAAACATGCCTGTGCCTGTTGATCTTTAGAGGAGCAAGACCATGAGCGAAAACAACAACAAAATGACTCAAGCGATGCACCGACGGGACTTCCTCAAACACAGCGCCGTGGCCGGTGCGGTGGCGGCGGCGTTTTCCCTGGGTCTGCCGCTGCACGCGTTGGCCCAGGACGCGACGCCCAAGCCCGGCGGCGTGCTGCGCCTGGGCCTGGCCGGAGGCAGCACCACTGACTCGCGCGACCCCGGTTCCTGGGTCGACACCTTCACCTTTGTCGGCTTCTCGGCGGTGTACAACACGCTGACCGAAATCGCCGTCGACGGCAGCGCGATTCCCGAACTCGCCGAGCGCTTTGAATCGACCCCGGATGCGCGCGTGTGGACCTTTCACCTGCGCCCCGGCGTGACCTTCCATAACGGCAAAAGCCTGAGCGCCGAAGACGTGGTGGTGTCGATCAATCATCACCTGAGCAAGGACTCCACGTCGGCCGCCAAGACCGTACTCGGCGACGTCGCCAGCGTCAGCGCCCAGGGCAATGATGCGGTGGTGTTCGAGCTGCATTCGGGCAACGCCGACTTTGCCTACGTGGTTGCCGATTATCACCTGGTGATCATGCCCGCCAAGGATGGCGCCGCCGACTGGAAGGCCGGCGTCGGCACCAGCGGCTACCGCCTGAAAAGCTTCGAGCCGGGTGTGCGCATGGACCTGGAGCGCAACCCCGACTACTGGAAGCCCGGTCGCGCACATTTCGCCAGCGCCGAGTTGCTGGCCATCGCCGACGGTGCCGCGCGGGTCAATGCGCTGGTCACCGGGCAGGTCGATGTGATCAACAAGGTCGACCTGAAAACCGTGGCCCTGCTCAAGCGCAACGCCAACCTGGTGATCGAAGAAACCAAGGGCGCGCAGCACTACACCTTCCCGATGCTGTGCGACAGCAACGAATTCAAGAACAACGACATTCGCATGGCGATGAAGCACGCGATCAATCGCGAAACCTTGCTCGCCTCGGTGCTGTACGGCTACGGCCTGGTGGGCAACGACCACCCGATCCAGCCCGGCAGCCGCTTTATCAACGCCGCCCTGGAGCAACGCACCTACGATCCGGACAAGTCGCGCTTCTACCTGCGCAAGGCCGGGGTGGAGTCGCTCAAGGTCCGCCTGCAGGCGTCGGACGCCGCCTACACCGGCGCAGTGGACGCCTCGGTGTTGTTCAAGGAGCAGGCGCGCCAGGCCGGTATCGACATCGACGTGGTGCGCGAACCGGCCGACGGGTTCTTTTCCAACGTGTGGATGAAGCAGCCGTTCACCACTTCGTTCTGGTACAGCAGCCTGACCGCCGACCGCATGTTCAGCATCGGCTACGCCAAGGGTGCGGCGTGGAACGAGACCCACTGGGACAACCCGCGCTTCAACCAACTGCTGACCGCCGCCCGTGGCGAGATGAACGCCCCGTTGCGCCAGGAGATGTACAACGAAATGCAGGCCCTGTGCCGGGATGATGGCGGGGCCATCGTGCCGTTGTTTGCCAGTTCGGTGGCGGCGCGTTCGAACCGCGTGGCGCACGGTGCGCAGACCGCGCCGTATGGCGAGTTGGATGGGCTGAGGCTGATCGAGCGGTGGTGGCAGGCGTGAATACTTCAGAAACGCCACAAACCAAATGTGGGAGCGGGCTTGCTCGCGAAAGCGGTGTGTCAGCCAATACAGATAGAGCCTGACCCACCGCATTCGCGAGCAAGCC
>NZ_JASCPP010000045.1:0-48846 GCF_029959745.1 Pseudomonas sp. PS01298
GCATCGCTGCGGTGTGCCTGGCAGACCGCGGCGTCTGCATCGCCGGCAAGCCAGCTCCCACAGGGAATTGGGCCAGGCCAAGTCTCACAAAACGGCCGTTATCTTATAGCAAAACGGCGGCCAGAGGCCGCCGTTTAGTGCATTGCGCGAGTTTTTACTCCGCCGTTGCCGGCTCAACCGTCGGTGCCGGTTTGGGCAACGACGAGAGGAACGCCATGATCAACGCCGCTACATAGGGCAGCGACTGCACCAGCAGCATGACCACCCAGAAGCGCATGTCATTGCTCGGCAGGCCCTGCACCAGGTAGATCCCCAGCGCCGCGCCCCACAACAGCAGCATGATGAACATTTCTTCGCGGGCTTCGGAAATCGCTACCCAGAAGCCGTGGTTATCCGCGTTTTTCGGTGTACGAAAGAACGGAATGCTGGTGGTGAAGAAACCGTACAGCACCGCTTTGGCGATGGTATGGGACAACGCCAGCCCGGCGAGGGCCGCGCAGAACGCATCTTTCAAGTTCACGCCCACCGCGCGGCGGTAGAGGAAGATGATCTTGCCGACCTTGAACACGAACAGCGCCAACGGCGGGATCGCGAAAATCAGCAGCGGCGGGTCGACCCGGGTTGGCACGATGATCATCGCCGCCGACCACAACAGCGCGCCGACGGTGAAGAAGATGTTCATGCCATCCGCCACCCACGGCAACCAGCCCGCGAGGAAGTGATAGCGCTGGCCACGGGTCAGCTCGGTGTCTTTGCCGCGCAACAGGCTGGCGGTGTGCCGCTTGATGATCTGAATCGCACCGTAGGCCCAGCGGAAACGCTGTTTCTTGAAGTCGATAAAGGTATCCGGCATCAGGCCCTTGCCGTAGCTGTCGTGGTAGTACGCCGCCGACAGGCCTTTCTCGAACACGCGCAGACCGAGTTCGGCATCTTCACAGATGCACCAGTCGGCCCAGCCGAGCTCTTCGAGCACCGAGCGGCGGGTCATGGTCATGGTGCCGTGCTGGATGATCGCGTCACGGTCGTTGCGGGTAACCATGCCGATATGGAAGAAGCCTTTGTATTCGGCGTAGCAGAGCTTCTTGAAGGTGCTTTCGTTCTGGTCGCGGTAGTCTTGCGGCGATTGCACGACCGCGATTTTCGGGTCGGCGAAGTGCGGCACCATGTGCTTGAGCCAGTTCGGCGACACGCAGTAGTCCGAGTCGATCACCGCGATCACTTCGGCATCCTTGGCGGTGTGCGGGATCAGGTAGTTCAGCGCGCCGCCCTTGAAACCGGCCAGGGGCGCGACGTGGAAGAACTTGAAGCGCGGGCCCAGGGTTGCGCAGTAGTCACGCACCGGCTCCCACACCGCCGGGTCCTTGGTGTTGTTGTCGATGATCAGGACTTCGTAGTCCGGGTAATCGAGCGCGGCCAGGGCGTCGAGGGTCTGTTTGACCATCTCTGGTGGCTCGTTGTAGCACGGCACGTGGATCGACACTTTCGGGCGGTAGTCCGAATCCCCTTCAACCGGCAGGAATTCACGCCGGCGCTTGTGAGTCCAGACCGCTTCGGCCAATTCGTGGGCTTCGGTCAGCAACACGATGAATACGCCCAGCGCACCGAGCGCCAACAGGAATCCGACCGTCAGGCTGAACCAGGTGCTGTATTGCTGGCTGTAGTCGTAGCCGATCCACACCAGCACCGACCCGCACAGGAACGCGATAAAGGTCAGGAAGGTGCGGCCACGCTGGCGCAAGGCCGAGCCGTCGATCATCAGCAGGGTCAGTGACAGCAGCGCAAGCACCACCGAACCGATGGCCAGCACGCGCCACTGCGGGATGGCGACCACCGGGCCTTCGAAGTTGAATTTCTGCTGGCGTGCGGCGTTGTACACGCCCCAGTAGGCGCCCACCGAACCTTCGTCGCTGGCTTTCCACGGCTGGTCGAAGGCCTCGATCACGAAGTAGTTGTAGCCCTGGCGGTTCAGCGTATTGACCAGCTTGCGCAGGTAAATTGCCTGGTCCGCCGGCGAGGCGTCAGCACCACCGCGCATGCGCCCGTTGCTCGGCCAGCCAACCTCCGACAGCAGCAACGGCTTTTTCGGGAAGGTCTTCTTCAGGTCCCTGGCACGGTCGAGTACGAACTGGCCCGCCTGGTCGACCGGAATATGTTCCCAGTACGGCAGGATGTGCGCGGCGATCAAGTCGACGTGCTTGGCCAGTTGCGGGTTATGTTCCCAGATGTGCCATTGCTCGGAGGTGGTCACCGGCACTTTCACGGCGGCGCGCACGCGGTCCAGCAGCACGATCAGCGCTTCGGGGGTGATTTCTTCACGGAACAACGCTTCGTTACCGACGACTACCCGCACAACGCTGCGCGAGCTGTTGGCGATCTCGATGGCGCGCTGGATTTCACGCTCGTTGCGCTCCAGGTCCGGGCTGATCCAGATCCCCAGCGTCACGCGCAGGCCGAACTCTTCGGCGAGCTTGGGGATATCCCCCAGCGTACCGTCGACCGAGTAGGTACGGATGTTGTCCGTCAGCTTGCTCATGATCGCCAGATCCTGGCGCATCTGGTCGTCGGTCGGGTACTGGTCTTTCTGCGGGTACTGGCCTTGCTGGAACGGCGAGTAGGAAAAACCGGAGATCTGCTCGGGCCAGTTAGGGGTGGTGACCGGGCGGTTGATCAGCGCCCAGAAGCCGGTGAACAGCGCGGCAATTGCCAGCACCACCACCAGGTTGAGTCCAAATTTACGCGATGACATGGCTATTTCGGGTTCCAAAGGGTGTGGAACGAAAAGAGGTGTCGGCCTACGCCGAACGGCGCGCATCCTACACCGGCGCTTCCCTGAGCGTATAGCAGACAGAGAAAAGCCGGACGTTAGTCAGCGAAAGACCACCTAAGTTCTTTACTTGTAACTTGTAGCTTAAAACTTGCCGCTGCGTAGACCATAATGCGCGCCGGTTTTTGGGGTAATGGTCATGAGTACAGAAGATCCGCGGTTTGCAGGCGTCGCCCGCTTGTATGGCATTGAAGGCCTGGAACGCTTGAAAGCGGCCCATGTGGCAATCGTCGGCGTTGGCGGCGTGGGCTCCTGGGCGGCTGAAGCCATGGCCCGCTGCGGGGTGGGCGAGATTTCGCTGTTTGACCTGGACGATGTCTGCGTCAGCAACAGCAACCGCCAGTTGCACGCCCTGGACATCACCGTGGGCAAGCCCAAGGTCGAAGTGATGGCCGAGCGCCTGCGCGGCATCAACCCGGATTGCACGGTGCACGCGGTGGCCGACTTCGTGACCCGCGACACCATGGCCGAATACATCACGCCGACCATCGATTGCGTGATCGACTGCATCGACGCCGTCAACGCCAAGGCCGCGCTGATCGCCTGGTGCAAGCGCCGCAAGATCCAGATCATCACCACCGGCGGCGCGGGCGGACAGATCGACCCGACGTTGATCCAGGTCTGTGACCTGAACCGTACCTTCAACGACCCGCTGGCCTCGAAAGTGCGTTCCACCTTGCGCCGCGATTACGGCTTTTCCCGCACCGTGACCCGCCATTACAGCGTGCCGTGCGTGTTTTCCACCGAGCAGCTGCGCTATCCCAAGCCGGACGGCAGCATCTGTTTGCAGAAGAGTTTTGTCGGGGATGGGGTGAAACTGGACTGCGCGGGTGGGTTTGGCGCGGTGATGATGGTCACGGCCACGTTTGGCATGGTGGCGGCGACCAAGGCCGTAGACAAGATCGTGGCCGGCGTGCGCAGGCCGTCGGAGCGGGTCAAGCCTGAGTAAGCCTCACTGCTCAGTACGCGCTTAAAAGGTCGGAGCTGGCTTGCCTGCGGTAGCCTCACCGCGGTCTGACTGATAGACCGAGGTGCCTGCATCGCCGGCAAGCCAGCTCCCACCTTTGATCTCCATCTGCCCGGTTGCCTGAGCCACACCTCAATTCCTGTGGTAGCTGGCTTGCCCGCGAAGGCAGTGTGTCAGTTGATGCATCAGGTGCCTGACACACTGCTTTCGCAGGCAAGCCAGCCCACGTTTAGTTTTGTCTACTGCTTAATTCGCGCATGCGCTGCAAGACAGCATTCAAGCCATTGCTGCGCGACGGCGACAGCTGCCGTGACAGGCCCAGCTGTGCAAACCAATCAGGCAAGTCGACGGCCTGTAACTCGGCGGCCGACAAGCCATTGACCCGTGCCAGCAGCAACGCCACCAACCCACGAATCATCCGCGCATCGCTGCTGGCAGCAAACTGCCAGTGGCCGTCCTCTAAACGTCCCACCAACCACACCAGGCTTTCACAGCCCTGCACCAGGTTGGCGTCGACCTTATCCTCATCCGCCAATGGCGGCAGGCGCTCGCCCCATTGCATCAGCATCCGCGCGCGCTGCTCCCAACTGCCGACCGCCTGGAAGGCTTCCAGCGCGGCTACCGCATCCAACGGCAGGCTCATCGCAGCATGTCCAGCGCCTGGTCGAGCGCTTCAAAGAAGCGTTCCAGGTCATCGGAGTCGTTGTACAGCGCCAGGGACACACGAATGGCCCCGGACAAATGCAGCGCCTTGAGCAGCGGCATCGCGCAATGATGGCCGGCGCGAACGGCAATGCCTTGCTCGGTCAGCAGGTGCGCAAGGTCGGCGTTGTGCACGCCCTCGACCACGAAACTCACCAGCGCCACCTGCGGCGCACCCAGCACACGCACGCCATTGCGTGCCTGCAGCCCGCACAGCAGGTAGTCATGCAGTGCCGCTTCATGGGCGGTCACTGCCTGTTCGTCCAGTGAGCTCAGGTAATCCAGGCTGGCACCCAGGCCAATCACACTGGCAATCGGCGGCGTTCCGGCCTCGAAGCCCAGCGGCGCGGGGCGAAAGCTGGCGCTGTGATAATCGGCCTGCTGCACCATCTCGCCGCCGAACTGCCAGTGGCGCAGGTGATGCAGGGCTTCATTGCGGCCAAACAGCACACCGACGCCGTCCGGGCCGTACAGTTTGTGGCTGGAAAATACATAAAAGTCGCAGCCCAGGGCCTGCACATCGTGGCGACCGTGGACGATGCCTTGCGCGCCATCGACCACCGTCAGCGCGCCATGGGCCTTGGCCAGTGCCAGCAAGGGCTCCAGCGGCTGCCAGGTACCGAGCACGTTGGACAGCTGGCTCACCGCCAGCAGGCGTGTACGTGGGCCGATCAACTCGGCAGCGGCATGCAGGTCGATCACGCCGTCAGCGTCCAGCGGCAACACCACCAGCGTAAGCGCGCGACGTTTGGCCAGTTGCTGCCAGGGCAGCAGGTTGGCGTGATGTTCCAGGGCGCTGATGACCAGCTCATCGCCCGCATTGAATAAGTGCTCGAGGCCATACGCCAAGAGGTTCAGCGCTGAGGTAGCGCCATGGGTAAACACGATTTGCCCGCTGTCACCTGCGTTCAACCACTGCGCAACCTTGCTGCGACTGTCCTCGAAGGCCTGGGTCGCATGGGCACCCGGCAAATGTTGGGCACGGTGCACATTGGCTGCGCCATTGGCGTAGTAATGGCTGATGGCATCCAACAGCGCTTGGGGTTTTTGTGTGGTGGCGGCGTTGTCCAGGTAGGTCTGGTCTTGCCGTTGCAGGGTGGCGATGGCCGGAAAATCGGCGCGCCAGGGGGAGGGCACAAGCATGGTGATCAAGACTCGTATAAGCGAGCCGCAACCCGAAGGCGCGGCCCGCTAGTGGCATCGAGTGGCTGCTTAGTTGTGAGCGTGCAGCGCTTCGTTCAGTTCGATGGCCGATTTGTGGGTTTTGCACTCCACGGCACCGGTCTCGGAGTTGCGGCGGAACAGCAGGTCCGGCTGGCCGGCCAGCTCGCGAGCCTTGACCACCTTGACCAGTTGGTTCTGCTCATCAAGCAGCGCGACCTTGGTCCCGGCGGTGACGTACAGGCCCGATTCCACGGTGTTGCGGTCACCCAACGGGATGCCGATACCGGCGTTGGCGCCGATCAGGCAGCCTTCGCCGACCTTGATCACAATGTTGCCGCCGCCCGACAGGGTGCCCATGGTGGAGCAACCGCCGCCCAGGTCCGAGCCCTTGCCGACGAACACGCCCGCCGAAACACGGCCTTCGATCATGCCCGGGCCTTCGGTGCCGGCGTTGAAGTTGACGAAACCTTCGTGCATCACCGTGGTGCCTTCGCCCACATAGGCGCCCAGGCGGATACGCGCGGCGTCAGCGATACGCACGCCGGCCGGTACCACGTAGTCGGTCATTTTCGGGAACTTGTCCACCGAGAACACTTCCAGCAGCTCGCCACGCAGGCGCGCTTCCAGTTGGCGTTCGGCCAGTTCGTTGATGTCGATGGCGCCCTGGCTGGTCCACGCTACGTTTGGCAGCTGCGGGAACACACCGGCCAGGCTCAGGCCATGTGGCTTGACCAGGCGATGCGAGAGCAGGTGCAGCTTGAGATAGGCCTCAGGCGTGGAGGTCAGTGCGGCGTCTTCGGCCAGCAGGGTGGCAACCAGCGGGTTGTGGCTTTCAGCCAGGCGGCTCAGCAGCGCGGCCTGGGCAGCGTCGACGCTTTTCAGCGCGTCAGCCAGTTGCAGGGCTTGGGTCACGGTGAAGGTGATCGCCTGGTTGCCTTCGCTGTAGCCAAGGATTGGCGCGATGGCGGCAACGATTTCAGCCGATGGGTTGAGCAAGGGTTGTGCGTAAAATACTTCCAGCCAAGCACCTTGGCGGTTCTGAGTGCCGACGCCGAAGCCCAGGCTGAACAGGGAATTGGACATGCTGTTACCTCTACAAAAATGGAAGGGCTGGCCTACTTGAGGGCCGCCGAATAACTATCTGGCTTGAAGCCAATCAGGGTTCTGTCACCGAGATCAAGCACCGGGCGCTTGATCATCGAGGGTTGTGCGAGCATCAGTTCAATAGCTTTCGACTGATCGAGATCGGCTTTGCGTTCGTCTTCGAGTTTGCGAAAGGTGGTGCCCGCACGGTTCAAAACCACCTGCCAACCGTGCTCGTTGCACCATTGGGTCAAGTGTTCGCGGTCGATACCGGCCGTTTTGTAGTCGTGGAACTCATAACTGACGCCGTGCTCATCGAGCCACGTGCGCGCCTTTTTCATGGTGTCGCAGGCTTTGATGCCGAAAAGGTGCAACGTTTTGCTTGAAGCGGTCAAGGAATTGCCCCCCTTTGGACAAATGAAACTGAAAGGTCACGGATTATGCCACGGCCAGCGGGTTTGGGTGCCTCTCGTCAGCACCGTGCGACTTTTGTGCAAAGGCCAGCGCGCAGCATAGGCGAGTAACATAGCCCGGTAATATGGCACTTCAACGGCCAGATGTTGCCTGATAGGTGTCGTTGCAAGTCGATTGTCCGGGAAACCCGCGTTATGCAAACCGCCTACACCGTTCTTATCCTGCTGATGCTGGTCAGCGTTTCGCGCCTGGTCGGGCGCATCATTCCCTTGCCGTTGCCCCTCGTACAGATTGCCGCCGGCGCCTTGCTGGCATGGCCTACGCTGGGGTTGCATGTGGCGCTGGACCCGGAGCTGTTCCTGTTTCTGTTCCTGCCGCCGCTGCTGTTCTCCGATGGCTGGCGCATGCCCAAGCGCGAATTGTGGCGCCTGCGCGGGCCGATCCTGACGCTGGCCGTGGGGCTGGTGCTGTTCACTGTGGTCGGTGCCGGCTACTTCATCCATTGGCTATTGCCGACGATCCCGTTACCGGTGGCCTTCGCCCTGGCCGCCGTGCTGTCGCCGACGGATGCCGTGGCGGTGTCGGCGATTGCCCAGAACCGTTTGCCGACCCCCCTGATGCATATGCTCCAGGGCGAGGCGTTGATGAATGATGCCTCGGGCCTGGTGACCTTCAAGTTTGCCTTGGCAGCGGCGTTGACCGGCGTGTTCTCGTTGGCCGATGCCAGCCTGACCTTTGTGTTGGTCGCGGTGGGTGGCCTGGCAGTCGGGGTGGCGCTGAGCTGGCTGGTCGGGCGCCTGCGCGCCTGGATGATCGCGCGGGGCTGGGACGACCCGGCGACCCACGTGGTGTTCATGTTGCTGCTGCCGTTTGCCGCCTATGTGCTGGCTGAGCGCCTCGGCGCCTCGGGCATCCTGTCGGCGGTCGCCGCGGGCATGATGCAAAGCTGGCTCGACCTGCTGCCGCGCCAGACCAGCACGCGCCTGCTCAACCGCAGCGTCTGGTCGCTGCTGGAGTTTGCCTTCAATGGCCTGATCTTCCTGCTGTTGGGCCTGCAATTACCGGACATCATCAAGGCTGTGGTCAGCCATGAGCCGACGCTGTGGCCGACCTTGTTGTATCGCTGCCTCGACGTGATCGCGATTTTCCTGGTGCTGGTGGTGTTGCGCTTTATCTGGGTGCAAAGCATCTGGCGCCTGTCGGGCTTGCTCCGCCGCCTGCGTGGGAAAAGTGAGTTGACCCTGGTGCCCACTGCACGCTCCTGCTGGCTGTTGACCGTCGGCGGTGTGCGCGGTGCGGTGACCCTGGCCGGCGTCATGTCGGTGCCATTGTTGCTGGCGCCGGGCCAGAATTTTCCCGAGCGCGACCTGCTGATCTTCATCGCGGCCGGCGTGATCCTGCTGTCGCTGATTGCCGCCTGTATCGCCTTGCCGCTGCTGCTGCGCGGCATCGAAAAAAGCCCGGATGAAAAGCGCCACAACGAGGTACGCGAGGCCTGGAAAAAGACTGCGGTGGCCGCAATTCATGCCCTGGAGACAGAGGAACCCGCCGAAAGCGGCACCCCGGACGCCGCCCAGGCCGCACTGGCGACCGAGCTGAAGGCGCGGCTGATGTCGGAATATCGTCATCAACTGGAGGTGTTCAACGACTCGGCAGAAGCCCAGGCGCTGGCGCAGCAGATGGATCAGCTTGAACGCAAACTGCGCCTCAAGGCCCTGCGTGCGCAGCGGTTGGAGCTGTACAGCCTGAGCCGTCATCACCAGATTGGTGATGACGTATTGCGCGAAGTGTTGGCGGATCTGGATATGAGCGAGGCGAACCTGGGTCAGGTGAAGTGACCTGCGGGGCGCTTAGCGGCGACGCTGGATAAAGTCGCGAATCCGCTCAGCGGCCTCCACACACTCTGCCAATGGCGCAACCAGTGCCAGGCGCACACGCCCGGCGCCGGGGTTGAAACCGTCGACTTCCCGCGACAGGTACGAACCCGGCACCACGGTCACGTGTTCTTCCACGAACAGGTCGCGGCAGAAGGCGGCATCGTCGCCATTCACATTCGGCCACAGGTAGAACCCGCCGTCCGGGGCCTGTACGTCCAGCACCGGCTTGAGGATTGCCAGCACGGCGTCGAACTTCTCGCGATACAGGTCGCGGTTGGCCTGCACGTGGGCTTCGTCCTGCCAGGCGGCGATGCTCGCCAGTTGGGTTTGCACGGGCATCGCGCAGCCGTGGTAAGTGCGGTACAGCAGGAAACCCTTGAGGATTTCGGCATCGCCGGCCACGAAGCCCGAGCGCAGGCCTGGCAGGTTGGAGCGCTTGGAGAGGCTGTGGAACACCACGCAACGCTTGAAGTCCTTGCGACCCAGCGCCACGCAGGCGCTGAGCAGGCCTGGCGGCGGGGTCTGTTCGTCGAAGTACAGCTCGCTGTAGCACTCGTCGGCGGCGATCACGAAGTCGTATTCGTCGGCCAGGGCGATCAGTTTTTTCAGTGTGTCGACCGGGATCAGGGCGCCGGTCGGGTTGCCTGGGGAGCACAGGAAGAGGATCTGGCAGCGTTTCCAGATATCGGGCGAGACCGCATCGAAATCCGGGTTGAAGCCATTTTCGTCCAGGCACGGCAGGTAGTGCGGCTTGGCCCCGGCCAGGAACGCGGCGCCTTCGTAGATCTGGTAGAACGGGTTCGGGCTGACGACCAGCGCGTCGTCGCCGCGGTTGACCACGGTCTGGGTGAAAGCGAACAAGGCCTCACGGGTGCCATTGACCGGCAGGATGTTACGCGCCGGATCGAGCCAGCCCTTGGGCACATTGAAGCGGCGTTCGCACCAGGCGCCGATGGCCTCGCGCAGGGCCGGGATGCCCAGGGTGGTGGGGTAGACCGCCATTTGGTCGAGGTTGTTGCTCAGCGCTTCGGCGACGAATGCCGGCGACGTGTGCTTGGGTTCGCCGATGGACAGCGCGATCGGGCGTTTGTCCGGGTTCGGCGTGACACTGCCGAGCAGGGCGCGCAATTTCTCGAACGGGTAGGGCTGCAGCTGGTTCAGGGCGTTGTTCATAAGGGCCTCAATCACGGTGGGCACGGACCCTGTGGGAGCTGGCGTGCCTGCGATGGCATCGCGTCGGTGTAGCTGATACACCGAGCGGCCCGTATCGCAGGCAAGCCAGCTCCCACAGGGATCGTGTTTACAGCGTTAAATAATCAAATGGTCAGGCGCGACAGCTCGACGCCAGGCTCCTGGGTCACGCTCAACTGCTGGACGATGGCCTCCTGCAAGCGGCGGCACAGTTCAGGGTCGGACAGCGGCTGGTTATCCGCATCGGTAATAAAGAACACGTCTTCCACGCGCTCGCCGAGGGTCGCAATCTTGGCGTTCTGCAATGACAGGTCGAACTCCAGGAAAATCCCGCCGATACGCGCCAGCAGGCCTGGCCGGTCCGGGGCGCTGAGTTCCAGCACCGTCACCGGGCGCTGGGCGTCGTTGGAAATGGTGACCTGGGGCGCGAACGCAAAGTGCTTGAGCTGGCGCGGTACGCGACGCTGGATGATGGTCGGGTAGTCATCCGGGTTGCGCAGCGCTTCGGTCAGGCCTTCGCGGATCTTTTTCACGCGCACCGGATTGTCGCCAATCGAGTCGCCGTCGGTGTCGAGCACGATATAGGTGTCGAGGGTGAACTGGCTGCTGGAGGTGATGACCCGGGCGTCATGGATGTTCAGGTTGAGCTGGTCCATCGCCGCCACGGTCACGGCGAAGAAATCGTGCTGGTCGGGCGCGTAGATGAAAATCTGCGTGCCGCCTTCGAATTCGCGCTGGGTGGTTTCCTTGATCAGCACCAGCGGGCCGCCATCGGCAGGCTGCTGCAGGATCGCGTCAGTGTGCCAGGCAACATCGCCGGCGGTGTGGCGCAGGAAATAATCGTCTCCCAGCTGCGACCATAGCTGTTCGACGTCGTCCGGGTCATTGCCGCCGCGCACCAGGATATCCAGGGCTGCGCTTTGCGTGCGGCGGATCTGCTCCTCGCGGTCCACCGGGTTTTCCAGGCCGCGACGCAGGGCACGCTTGGTCTCGGTGTACAGCTGGCGCAACAGGCTGGCGCGCCAGGAGTTCCACAGCGTCGGGTTGGTGGCGTTGATGTCGGAGACGGTCAGCACATACAGGTAATCGAGGCGGGTTTCATCACCGACGATCTGCGCGAAATCATGGATCACCTGCGGGTCGGACAAGTCCTTGCGCTGGGCGGTGGTCGACATCACCAGGTGGTTCTGCACCAGCCAGACGATCAGGCGGCTGTCCCACAGCGGCAACTGGTGGCGCTGGCAGAAGGCCTCGGCATCCACTGCACCGATTTCCGAGTGGTCGCCATGCCGGCCTTTGCCGATGTCGTGGTACAGGCCGGCCAGGTAGATCAGCTCCGGCTTGGGCAGCTTGGCCATTAGCTTACTGGCCAGCGGGAATTTCTCTGACACCTGAGTGTACTGCAACTTACGCAGGTGCTTGATCAGGTTGAGGGTGTGGGCGTCCACCGTATAGATGTGGAACAGGTCGTGCTGCATCTGCCCGACGATAAAGCCGAATTCCGGCAGATAGCGCCCGAGAATGCCGTAGCGGTTCATCCGACGCAGGTTGCGGTGGATGCCGATCTTGCACTTGAACAGCTCGATGAACAGGCTGGTGTTGCGAATGTCGTGGCGAAAATCGTCGTCGATCAGGTGACGGTTTTCTCGCAGCAGGCGAATGGTGTCGGCGCGCACACCTTTGATTTCCGGCTGTTGGGCCATCAGCACGAAGATTTCCAGCATGGCGAACGGGGTGCGGCGGAACACGTTGTCGTTGCGCGCCTCGATATAGCCGTCATGCAGTTGGAAGCGCGAGTTGATCGGCTGCGGCGGCGCTTCGTCTTCAGGGGCCAGGATCACTTCTTCGAAGTGCTGGATGATCAGGTCGCTGAGTTGGGCAATGCTCATGACCACCCGGTAATACTGCTGCATGAAGCTTTCGATGCTGGTCTTGGCGTCCTCGCCTTCGAACCCCAACAGGGTCGCGATGGAGCGCTGGTGGTCGAACAGCAGGCGGTCTTCGGCGCGCCCGGCGAGCATGTGCAAGGCGTAGCGCACTTTCCAGAGAAACTCCTGGGACGAAGCCAACAGGGCGTTTTCGCTCTCGACCAGGAACCCTTCGCCCGCGAGGGCGCGCAGGTTCAGGGTGCCGTACTGGCGACGGGCAACCCACAAAATCGTCTGGATATCCCGCAACCCGCCCGGCGAGCCTTTGACGTTGGGTTCCAGGTTGTATTCGGTGTCGTTGTACTTGTGATGGCGGGCCTTCTGCTCGGCACGCTTGGCCAGGAAGAAGTCCTTGCTCGGCCACATGTGTGCGGTACTGGTGACTTCGAGCATGCGCTGGCGCAGGCGCTCGGGGCCGGCGATGGTGCGGCTTTCCATCAGGTTGGTGATCACCGTCAGGTCGGCGCGGGCCTCTTCGGCGCATTCGTCCACCGAGCGCACGCTCTGGCCGACTTCCAGGCCGATGTCCCACAGCAGCGTCAGAAAACGCTCGATGGAATCGCGAAAGATCTCATGATCGGCGCTGTCCAGCAGGATCAGCAGGTCGATGTCGGAGTAGGGGTGCAACTCGCCGCGACCGTAGCCGCCGACCGCCACCAGGGCGATGTCGGCGTCTTCGCTCCAACTGAACTGTTCCCAGGCCTTCTGCAGGATGTTATCGACGAACCAGGCGCGGTCCTCGATCAGCCGACGGATGTCCCGGCCGCTGCGAAAGCGCTCGTCGAGCACCTCGCGGGCCTGGCGGATAGCTTTCTTGAAAGCGGCGATAGGGCTCGCCTTCAGGGCCAGTTCGGCCTGGAACTGGCCACGGTCGAAGAGTTCGGGATCCACCTGGGGCATCGATCGGCTTTCCTTTCTATCTAACAGTCAGTCACAACACAATGGGGGAAAACCAAGGCTGCTGCCTTACGCCGAGACGCGAGGGATCGTGTCGTCGGCGCGCAGGGTGAAGATCTCGTAGCCGGTCTCGGTGACCAGCAGGGTGTGTTCCCACTGGGCCGAGAGCTTGCGGTCCTTGGTGATGGCGGTCCAGCCGTCGCCCAGTACCTTGGTGTCGGCCTTGCCCTGGTTGATCATCGGCTCGATGGTGAAGGTCATGCCGGCCTTGAGTTCCATGCCGGTGCCGGCACGGCCGTAGTGCAGGATCTGCGGCTCCTCGTGGAACACTGTGCCGATGCCGTGCCCGCAGAATTCGCGCACCACCGAGAAGCCGTTCTTTTCAGCATGCTTCTGGATCACTTCACCGATGTCGCCCAGGCGGCAGCCAGGCTTGACGATTTCGATGGCCTTGTACATGCATTCCTGGGTGACCTGGGACAGGCGCTCGGCCCAGACCGGCACGGTGCCGACGTGGAACATGCGGCTGGTGTCGCCGAAGTAGCCATCCTTGATCACGGTGACGTCGATGTTCAGGGTGTCGCCTTCCTTCAATGGCTTGTCACCCGGGATCCCGTGGCAGACCACGTGGTTGACCGAGGTGCAGATCGATTTGGGGAAGCCCTTGTAGTTCAGCGGCGCAGGGATGGCCTTTTGCACGTCGACTATATAGTCGTGGCAGATCTGGTTGAGCGTTTCGGTGGTGACGCCTGGCTTGACGTGCTCGGCAATCATTTCCAGCACGTCGGCAGCCAGTTTGCCGGCGATGCGCATGCCGGCGATGTCTTCGGCGGATTTCAAACTAACGGTCATACAGGCTCTCTCTAGCGCGACGCGCTGAAATCAATACGGTTTACGGGTGTGCGACAAAAGGTTGCAGAACTCGCACAAGCCCCAAAAAACGCGATTCTAACAGACGATGGCGTCAAATCATGACCCTCTGATGATCGCTTCTCTCTATCAGATGGGGCTAAATTCGCTCTATTCAAAGGGTTACGCCAATGCCGCGCACGGCAAATGTGATTGCGGGTTTCGTTTTCGCCCTTCGTGTGGTATAAAATGCGCCGCTTTCCGGGGATACCCCGCAAAGCTTAAATCCACACACGTGTCGACACGATGACCTGGGTGCCGGAGGCCTTGCTGCCGCTGGTTGGTCATTGGGATACGTGGAGGCCAAACCCGACTTATTAAGGAACTATCATGTCCCAAGTCAACATGCGCGATATGCTGAAGGCCGGTGTGCACTTCGGTCACCAGACCCGTTACTGGAACCCGAAAATGGGTAAGTACATTTTCGGCGCGCGTAACAAGATCCACATTATCAACCTTGAAAAAACCCTGCCAATGTTCAACGAAGCTCTGACTTTCGTAGAGCGCCTGGCCCAGGGCAAAAACAAGATTCTGTTCGTCGGCACCAAGCGTTCCGCTGGCAAGATCGTTGCTGAAGAAGCAGCACGTTGCGGTTCGCCGTACGTCGATCACCGCTGGTTGGGCGGCATGCTGACCAACTTCAAAACCATCCGTGCTTCCATCAAGCGTCTGCGTGACCTTGAAGTGCAAGCCGAAGACGGTACTTTCGCCAAGCTGACCAAGAAAGAAGCGCTGATGCGCTCCCGTGACCTGGAAAAGCTCGATCGTTCCCTGGGTGGTATCAAGGACATGGGCGGTCTGCCTGACGCACTGTTCGTTATCGACGTTGATCACGAGCGCATCGCGATCACCGAAGCCAACAAGCTGGGCATCCCGGTTATCGGCGTAGTCGATACCAACAGCAGCCCGGAAGGCGTTGACTACATCATCCCAGGCAACGATGACGCAATCCGCGCTATCCAGCTGTACATGGGTTCGATGGCTGATGCTGTAATCCGTGGTCGCAACCACGTTGCTGGCGGTACCGAGCAGTTCGTTGAAGAAGCTCCGGTAGCAGCCGCTGAGTAATTGACGCCCTGGCGTTGACTCAGTAAGCAAAAAGGGGGCTTGGCCCCCTTTTTGCCACCTCGAAAACCATTTGTGGGCGCCCACTTGTGGCAGCGCAACCTAGCGACTGTAACGTGCAGCGGCCTACAACGGAGATTCGGGAAGAATTGATCGCCCGTTTGATCGGGTGGAATGGTTGAAAACCTATCCAAGAGGATTTTGAAATGGCAGAGATTACTGCAGCGTTGGTTAAAGAACTGCGTGAGCGTACCGGCGAAGGCATGATGGATTGCAAAAAGGCCTTGACCAAGGCCGGCGGCGACATCGAAAAAGCCATCGACGACATGCGTGCTTCGGGCGCCATCAAGGCCGCCAAGAAAGCCGGTAACGTTGCTGCTGAAGGCGCCATCGCCCTGAAGGAAGACGGTAAATCCGCAGTCCTGCTGGAAGTGAACTCGCAGACCGACTTCCTGGCTCTGCAGGATGACTTCAAGGCATTCGTTGCTGCCAGCGTTGAAAAAGCATTCGCTGACAAGCTGACGACCGTTGAGCCTCTGATCGAAGCTCAAGAAGCTGCTCGCCTGGTACTGGTCGGCAAGGTTGGCGAAAACGTCAACATCCGTCGCCTGGCTCGCGTTGAAGGTGATGTTGTCGGTGGTTACCTGCACGGCAACAAAATCGGTGTAGCGGTTGTTCTGAAAGGCGGCGACGTTGAGCTGGCCAAAGACATCGCTATGCACGTTGCTGCCAGCAACCCTGAGTTCCTGCTGCCTTCGGAAGTTTCTGCCGAAGCGATCGAGCGTGAAAAAGCTGTGTTCCTGCAGCTGAACGAAGAAAAAATCAAAGGCAAGCCAGAAAACATTGTTGAGAACATGGTCAAGGGCCGTATCAGCAAGTTCCTGGCTGAAGCAAGCCTGGTTGAGCAGGCGTTCGTCAAGAACCCTGAAATCAAGGTCGGCGAACTGGCCAAGAAAGCCGGTGCTGAAATCGTTTCCTTCACTTACTTCAAAGTAGGCGAAGGCATCGAGAAGCCGGTCGACAACTTCGCTGAAGAAGTTGCTGCCCAGCTGGCTGCCGCCAAGCAATAAGACAGTTTTCAACTGTCGCCCAAAAGAGGCTGCCCGCTCACGCGCGCAGCCTCTTTTCAAATGGGCAGGCCGATTTTATTTGGCTTACCCTCGGAACTGGCTTACAAAGCCGTGTTCCGATGGCGCTGTGACAGCGTCCAGCTAGAGTGAACGCAAGCCGTAAACGGCTCGCCAAGAATTTTTTAAAAAATACGCCGCAGGAGAGATTCGCAATGGCTCAGCAGGGCAGTGGTTATCAGGCTCGCTATAAACGCATTCTACTCAAGCTTAGCGGCGAGGCCCTGATGGGCTCGGAAGAGTTCGGGATCGATCCGAAGGTGCTCGATCGCATGGCGCTTGAAGTCGGCCAACTGGTCGGTATCGGCGTGCAGGTCGGCCTGGTGATTGGCGGCGGCAACCTGTTCCGCGGCGCGGCACTGAGTGCGGCCGGCATGGATCGGGTAACCGGCGACCACATGGGCATGCTGGCCACTGTGATGAACGCCCTGGCGATGCGTGACGCCCTGGAGCGTGCCAATATCTCGGCTATCGTGATGTCGGCTATTTCCATGGTTGGCGTGACCGATCACTATGATCGCCGCAAAGCCATGCGCCACCTGAACTCCAAAGAAGTGGTGATCTTCGCTGCGGGTACTGGCAACCCGTTCTTCACCACGGACTCGGCTGCCTGCCTGCGCGCCATCGAGATCGATGCCGACGTAGTGCTCAAGGCCACCAAGGTGGACGGCGTCTACACCGCAGACCCATTCAAAGACCCGCATGCCGAGAAGTTCGATCATCTGACCTACGATGAAGTGCTGGATCGCAAGCTGGGTGTGATGGACCTGACGGCTATTTGCCTGTGCCGCGACCACAAGATGCCGCTGCGCGTATTTAACATGAACAAGCCCGGCGCCCTGCTGAACATCGTACACGGCGGCGCGGAAGGGACTCTGATCGAGGAAGGCCAACAATGATCAACGAAATCAAGAAAGACGCCCAAGCGCGTATGCAGAAATCCCTGGAGTCTCTGAGCCATGCTTTTGGCCAGATTCGTACCGGCAAGGCTCACCCAAGCATCCTGGGTAGCGTGATGGTGCCTTACTACGGCGCTGACACCCCGCTGAGCGGCGTGGCCAACGTCACTGTGAAAGACTCGCGCACCCTGCAGGTCGTGGCGTTCGAGCGCAACATGCTCGCTGCCGTCGACAAGGCAATCCAGAGCGCTGGGCTGAACCTCAACCCGACCAACCTGGGCGAGTTGCTGCTGATCTCCATGCCTGCCCTGACCGAAGAAACCCGCAAGGGCTTCACCAAGCAGGCGCGCAGCGCCGCGGAAGATGCTCGTGTTGCCGTGCGCAACATCCGTCGTGATGCCCTGGGTGACCTGAAGAAGCTGGTCAAGGACAAGGAAATCAGCGAAGACGAAGAGCGTCGCGCCGTCGCCGATATCGACAAGCTGACCAAGGACGCCGAGGCCCAGATCACCAAGGCCACGGAAGAGAAAGAAAAGGACCTGATGGCCGTATAAGGGGTCAGGACGCCTTCATGGAAAAGACCAAGCAGACTGTACCCTCTGTGGTGCCGCGCCATGTCGCGATCATCATGGATGGGAATAATCGCTGGGCGAAGAAACGCTTTATGCCGGGTGTTGCCGGGCATAAAGCGGGTGTCGATGCGGTACGGGCTGTGATTGAGGTGTGCGCCGAGGCCAAGGTCGAAGTCTTGACCCTGTTTGCCTTCTCCAGCGAGAACTGGCAGCGCCCGGCCGAAGAAGTCAGTGCCTTGATGGACCTGTTCTTCAAGGCTCTGCGTCGCGAGGCCAAGCGCCTCAACGACAACAACATCAGCCTGCGCATCATTGGCGATCGCTCGCGTTTCCACCCGGAATTGCAGGCCGCCATGCGCGAAGCCGAGGCCATTACCGCCGGGGCCAACCGTTTTGTGCTGCAGATCGCGGCCAACTACGGCGGCCAGTGGGATATCGCCCAGGCCGCGCAGCGACTGGCCCGCGAAGTGCAGGCCGGTCATCTGCGCCCGGACGACATCACGCCCGAACTGCTGCAGACCTGCCTGGTGACCGGCGACCTGCCGTTGCCGGACTTGTGCATCCGCACCGGTGGCGAGCACCGCATCAGCAACTTCCTGCTGTGGCAGCTGGCCTATACCGAGCTGTACTTCTCCGACCTGTTCTGGCCGGACTTCAAACACGATGCCATGCGTAATGCGCTGGCCGATTTCGCTTCCCGTCAGCGTCGCTTCGGTAAAACGAGCGAGCAGATCGAAGCTGGAGCCCGGGTTTAATGCTTAAACAACGAATCATCACAGCACTGATCCTGTTGCCGATCGCCTTGTGTGGGTTTTTCCTGCTCGATGGTTCCGGCTTTGCGCTGTTTATTGGCTTGGTCGTAACCCTGGGCGCCTGGGAATGGGCGCGCCTGGCGGGCTTCAGTGCACAGTTGCCACGTGTGGTGTACGCCGCAATCGTGGCGCTGTTGCTGTTTCTCATGTACATCCTGCCGGACGTCGCGCCCTGGGTGCTGGGGGCGGCGGTCTTGTGGTGGGCGCTGGCGACGTTCCTGGTGCTGACCTATCCGCGCACCAGCAGTCATTGGTCCAGTGTGGCCTGCAAGCTGGTCATTGGCCTGTTGATCCTGCTACCGGCCTGGCAAGGGCTGGTACTGATCAAGCATTCGCCGATGGGCAACTGGCTGATCATGGCGGTGATGGTGCTTGTCTGGGGCGCGGATATCGGCGCCTACTTCTCGGGTCGTGCGTTCGGCAAGCGCAAGCTGGCGCCGGCGGTCAGCCCGGGCAAGAGCTGGGAGGGCGTGTACGGCGGCCTGGCATTGACCCTGCTGATCACGCTGGTGGTGGGTGTGGTGCGTGACTGGTCGGTGAAGGAGATCTTCCTGGCGCTGCTGGGCACTGCCATCGTCGTCTTTATCTCGGTGGTCGGTGACCTGACCGAAAGCATGTTCAAGCGCCAGGCCGGGATCAAGGACAGCAGCAACCTGCTGCCGGGCCACGGCGGCGTGCTGGATCGTATCGACAGCCTGACGGCGGCCATCCCGATTTTTGCCGTACTGCTGTGGATGACTGCCTCGTGAGCCGCCTGCAACAGGTAACCGTGCTGGGGGCTACGGGCTCGGTAGGGCTGAGCACCCTGGACGTGATCGCTCGCCACCCGGATCGCTATCAGGTCTTCGCGCTGACCGGGTTCTCACGTTTGAGCGAATTGCTCGCCCTGTGTGTGCGCCATGCACCGCGTTTCGCCGTCGTGCCTGAGGCCGCGTTGGCGCGCGGGCTGCAGGATGATCTGCGGGCTGCCGGGCTGGCTACCCAGGTGTTGGTGGGCGAGGAGGGGCTGTGCCAGGTGTCGGCGGATGCCGAGGTGGATACCGTTGTCGCCGCCATCGTCGGGGCAGCTGGCTTGCGTCCAACCCTCGCTGCGGTCGATGCTGGCAAGAAGATCCTGTTGGCCAATAAAGAAGCGCTGGTGATGTCCGGTGCGCTCTTTATGCAAGCGGTGCGCAAGAGCGGCGCGGTGTTGCTGCCCCTCGACAGTGAGCACAACGCCATCTTCCAGTGCATGCCGGGTGACTTTGCCCGAGGCCTGAGCCAGGTCGGCGTGCGTCGGATTCTGCTGACGGCCTCTGGTGGTCCTTTCCGTCAAACTCCGTTGGCTGAGCTGGAGCATGTGTCTCCGGACCAGGCCTGCGCTCATCCGAACTGGTCCATGGGGCGCAAGATCTCCGTGGATTCGGCAAGCATGATGAACAAGGGGCTGGAGTTGATCGAGGCCTGCTGGCTGTTCGATGCACGCCCCGAGCAAGTCGAGGTGGTGATCCACCCGCAAAGTGTGATTCATTCCCTGGTCGACTATGTGGATGGTTCGGTGTTGGCGCAGTTGGGTAACCCCGACATGCGCACGCCCATCGCCAACGCCCTGGCCTGGCCGGAGCGGATTGATTCCGGCGTGGCGCCATTGGACCTGTTTGCAATTGCGCGGCTGGATTTCGAGGCGCCGGACGAGCAACGCTTTCCTTGCCTGCGCCTGGCTCGACATGCAGCGCAAGCGGGTAACAGCGCACCGGCGATGCTCAATGCTGCCAATGAAGTGGCCGTGGCGGCGTTTCTCGAACGGCGCATCCGCTTTCCGCAGATCGCGAGTATCATCGAGGACGTCCTGGCGCTTGAGCCTGTCGTGGCAGTGAATGATCTGGGAGCGGTGTTCGAGGCTGATGCCAAGGCTCGTGCCCTGGCTCAACAATGGCTGGACCGCAACGCGCGTTAGTTTGAGGGCGTGTTTGAGCCTTCAGGCACTGGATTGGAATGCGGAGAAATTAGATGAGTGCGCTTTACATGATTGTCGGCACCCTGGTTGCTCTGGGTGTGCTGGTTACCTTCCACGAATTCGGCCACTTCTGGGTGGCACGTCGTTGCGGCGTCAAGGTATTGCGCTTTTCCGTCGGTTTCGGCATGCCGCTGTTGCGCTGGCATGACCGTCGCGGCACCGAGTTTGTGATTGCGGCCATCCCCTTGGGTGGCTACGTCAAGATGCTTGACGAGCGCGAAGGTGAAGTGCCGGCTGATCAACTGGACCAGTCCTTTAACCGCAAGACCGTTCGTCAGCGTATTGCGATTGTTGCCGCGGGACCGATCGCCAACTTCCTGCTGGCGATGGTGTTCTTCTGGGTGCTGGCCATGCTCGGCAGCCAGCAGGTGCGCCCGGTCATCGGCGCGGTCGAGGCCGATAGCATGGCGGCCAAGGCCGGCCTGGTCGCAGGGCAAGAAATTGTATCCATTGATGGCGAGCCCACCACGGGGTGGGGCGCGGTCAATTTGCAATTGGTTCGTCGCCTGGGTGAGAGCGGTACCGTCAATGTGGTGGTGCGCGAGCAGGATTCCACTACCGAAACCCCGCGTACGCTGGCCCTTGACCATTGGCTGAAGGGGGCTGACGAGCCTGATCCGATCAAATCCCTGGGTATCCGTCCGTGGCGCCCGGCGCTGCCGCCGGTGCTCGCCGAGCTGGACCCGAAAGGCCCGGCCCAGGCCGCCGGGTTGAAAACCGGTGATCGCCTGTTGGCCCTCGATGGCCAGGCATTGGGCGACTGGCAGCAAGTGGTCGACCTGGTTCGTGTACGGCCTGATACCAAAATTGTGCTGAAAGTTGAGCGCGACGGTGCTCAAATCGACATCCCTGTCACCCTGGCGGTGCGCGGGGAAGCCAAGGCGGCCGGGGGTTACCTGGGTGCCGGGGTGAAAGGTGTAGAGTGGCCGCCATCGATGGTGCGCGAGGTCAGTTTCGGGCCGTTGGCAGCAATTGGCGAGGGCGCTCGACGCACCTGGACCATGAGTGTGCTGACCCTCGAATCCCTCAAGAAAATGTTGTTCGGCGAGCTCTCGGTAAAAAACTTGAGTGGACCGATAACCATTGCTAAAGTGGCGGGCGCTTCTGCCCAGTCGGGTGTCGCGGATTTCCTGAATTTCCTGGCTTATCTGAGTATTAGCCTGGGTGTTCTGAATTTGCTGCCCATTCCAGTATTGGATGGGGGGCATCTGTTGTTTTATCTGGTCGAGTGGGCGCGTGGTCGTCCCTTGTCGGATCGGGTGCAGGGTTGGGGGATACAGATCGGTATCAGTTTGGTGGTCGGGGTGATGTTGTTAGCCTTGGTCAACGATCTGGGTCGTCTGTAACGCTTCGCTGAATTGCGAATCTGCCGCATTTTGCGGCAGTTTGTTTATTGCCAGTTGGAATAAGAAAGGACTTCATGAAACGTCTGCTGCTAACTGCGGTTCTCACCGTATTGATGATCGCCGAAGTTCACGCCGAGTCCTTCACCATCTCCGATATTCGCGTCAACGGCCTCCAGCGGGTTTCCGCGGGTAGCGTCTTTGGTGCCTTGCCGTTGAACGTTGGGGAACAGGCTGATGACCGTCGCCTGGTGGAATCCACTCGTGCGCTGTTCAAAACCGGTTTCTTTCAAGACATCCAACTGGGTCGCGAAGGCAACGTCCTGGTCATCACTGTCGTCGAGCGACCTTCCGTCGCCAGTATCGAGATCGAAGGCAACAAAGCGATCTCCACTGAAGACCTGATGAAGGGCCTCAAGCAATCCGGTCTGGCCGAGGGCGAGATCTTCCAGCGCGCCACCCTTGAGGGTGTGCGTAACGAGCTGCAACGCCAGTACGTTGCCCAGGGCCGCTACTCCGCGACCGTGGAAACCGAAGTGGTCCCGCAACCTCGTAACCGTGTCGGCCTCAAGGTCAACATCAACGAAGGTACCGTGGCGGCGATTCAGCACATCAACGTGGTGGGCAATACCAAGTTCGCTGATGACGACCTGATCGACCTGTTCGAACTCAAGACCACCAACTGGTTGTCGTTCTTCAAGAACGACGACAAGTACGCACGTGAAAAACTCTCCGGTGACCTGGAGCGTCTGCGCTCCTACTACCTGGACCGTGGCTATATCAACATGGATATCGCTTCGACCCAGGTGTCCATCACCCCGGACAAGAAGCACGTCTACATCACCGTCAACGTCAACGAAGGCGAGAAGTACAAGGTTCGTGACGTCAAGCTCAGCGGCGACCTGAAAGTCCCTGAAGACCAGGTCAAGGCGCTGTTGCTGGTGCAGAAGGACCAGGTGTTCTCGCGCAAGCTGATGACCACCACCTCCGAACTGATCACCCGCCGCCTCGGTAACGAAGGCTATACCTTCGCCAACGTCAACGGCGTGCCGACCCCGCACGATGATGACCACACCGTGGACATCACTTTCGTTGTCGACCCAGGCAAGCGTGCCTACGTGAACCGCATCAACTTCCGTGGCAACACCAAGTCTGCGGACGAAGTGCTGCGTCGTGAAATGCGTCAGATGGAAGGTGGCTGGGCGTCGACTTACCTGATCGACCAGTCCAAGACCCGTCTTGAGCGCCTGGGCTTCTTCAAGGAAGTCAACGTCGAGACCCCGGCCGTACCGGGCGTGGATGACCAGGTTGACGTGAACTACGCCGTGGAAGAGCAGGCGTCGGGTTCCATCACCGCCAGCGTTGGTTTCGCACAGAGCGCCGGCCTGATCCTCGGTGGTTCGATCACCCAGAACAACTTCCTCGGTACCGGTAACAAGGTTTCCATCGGCCTGACCCGCAGCGAATACCAGAGCCGCTATAACTTCGGTTATGTCGACCCCTACTGGACTGCCGACGGTGTGAGCCTGGGCTACAACGCCTTCTACCGCACCACCGACTACAAAGACCTCGACGTTGACGTAGCAAGCTATGCGATCGACAGCCTGGGTGTGGGCGCCAACATTGGCTACCCGATCAGCGAAACGTCGCGCCTGACCTTTGGCCTGACCGCGCAACAGGATGAGATCAAGACCGGTGTGTACACCGTGGACGAGATCTTCGACTTTACCCGTCGCGAAGGTGACAAGTTCCTGAACTTCAAGGCGTCCGCCGGCTGGTCCGAGTCGACCCTGAACAAAGGTGTGCTGGCAACCCGTGGTCACTCCCAGAGCCTGACCCTGGAAACCACGACGCCGGGCAGCGACCTGTCGTTCTTCAAACTCGACTACCGCGGCCAGTTGTTCCAGCCGTTGAGCGATAACTACACCATGCGCCTGCACACTGAGCTGGGCTATGGCGATGGTTATGGTTCGACCAATGGCTTGCCGTTCTATGAGAACTACTATGCTGGTGGTTTCAACTCGGTACGTGGCTTCAAGGACAGCACCCTGGGTCCTCGTGGTACGCCAAGCCGTGGTGTGGGTGTAACCGGTAACCAAGGCACTGTGGCGGATTCGGACAACGACCCGCTGCCGTTCGGTGGTAACGTTTTGATTCAGGGTGGTGCGGAGATTCTGTTCCCGCTGCCATTCGTGAAGGATCAGCGTTCGCTGCGTACTTCGGTCTTCTGGGACGTGGGTAACGTGTTCGACTCCAAGTGCGAGCAGATCCGTAACCCGAGCGGCGTGAAGTCCGAAACCCAATGCAACGACGTGAGCCTCAGCAACCTGGCAAGCTCCGTGGGTGTGGGTGTGACCTGGGTGACTGCGCTTGGCCCATTGAGCTTTGCTCTGGCCATGCCGATCAAGAAACCGGATAACGCTGAAACCCAGATTTTCCAATTCTCCCTCGGCCAGACGTTCTAAGCGTCTGACCCAAGATAACGACAACGGATTCTGTAGGAGTACATCGTGCGTAAGTTGACTCAATTGGTTCTGCTGGCCACCGTGCTGGTAACCACCCCGGCCTTCGCCGAAATGAAAATCGCCGTCCTGAACTATCAGATGGCTCTGTTGGAATCCGATGCGGCCAAGAAGTACGCCGTGGATGCCGAGAAGAAATTCGGTCCGCAACTGACCAAGCTCAAGACCCTGGAAAGCAGTGCCAAGGGCATCCAGGATCGCCTGGTAGCCGGTGGCGACAAGATGCAGCAGGGCGAGCGCGAGCGCCTGGAGCTTGAATTCAAGCAAAAGGCCCGTGACTACCAGTTCCAGTCCAAGGAGCTGAACGAAGCCAAGGCAGTTGCCGACCGCGAAATGCTCAAGCAGCTGAAGCCGAAACTGGACAGCGCTGTGGAAGAAGTCATCAAGAAAGGTGCCTTTGACCTGGTGTTCGAGCGTGGCGCTGTCATCGACGTCAAGCCTCAATACGACATCACCCGTCAGGTGATCGAGCGCATGAACCAGCTGAAGTAAGCCATGACCGCGACTATCAAGCTCGGCGAGTTGGCCGAGTTCCTGGGGGCCACCTTGCGTGGCTCCAAGGAGAAAGAAATCACTGGGCTAGCCACCTTGCAGGAGGCTGGCCCAGCTCAGTTGAGCTTCCTCGCAAATCCCCAATACCGTAAATACCTCGTCGATAGCCAGGCTGCAGCCGTGTTGCTCAAAGCCGCTGACGCCGAAGGGTTTGCCGGGGATTCGCTGGTGGTGGCCGACCCGTACCTGGCTTATGCACGGGTATCGCACCTGTTCGACCCGAAACCCAAGGCTGGCGCCGGTATTCATCCTTCGGCGGTCATTGCCGATGATGCGCAGGTTGACCCTGCGGCCAGCGTCGGCGCGTTTGCGGTGATCGAGAGCGGTGCACGCATTGCGGCGGGTGTGACTGTCGGTGCGCATTGCTTCATCGGCGCACGCTGCGAAATCGGTGCCGATGGCTGGCTGGCACCCCGCGTGACCCTGTACCACGATGTGCGTATCGGCGAGCGTGTGGTCATCCAGTCGGGTGCCGTGATCGGCGGTGAAGGTTTTGGCTTTGCCAATTCCAAAGGTGTCTGGAACAAGATTGCCCAGGTCGGCGGCGTATTGATCGGCGACGACGTGGAAATCGGTGTCAACACCGCTGTTGATCGCGGGGCCCTGGCCGATACCGTGATCGGTAACGGCGTGAAGCTCGATAACCAGATCCAGATCGCCCACAACGTCCAGATTGGCGATCACACCGCCATGGCGGCGTGTGTAGGCATCTCCGGCAGCACCAAAATCGGCAAGCATTGCATGCTAGCCGGTGGCGTAGGGTTGGTGGGGCATATTGAAGTTTGCGACAACGTATTCATCACCGGCATGACCATGGTGACCCACTCGATTACCGAGCCGGGTGCCTATTCTTCCGGTACCGCCATGCAGCCTGCAGCTGAATGGCGCAAGAGTGCAGCACGGTTGAGGCAGCTCGACGACATGGCTCGACGCCTCAAACAGCTGGAAAAGCGTGTTGGAGACGTGACCCCTGGCGGTAATGCTTCATCAGAAGGCTGATACCATTTCCATATCAAGTGTGCACAGCCGCTAGACTGCCTCCTTGATTTGCTAGCGGGGCGTGCTTTTAGTTCGCCCGCCCCCAATCTTTATTACAGGCTTCCCCCCGAAATGATGGACATCAACGAGATTCGCGAATACCTGCCTCACCGTTACCCGTTCCTGCTGGTGGACCGCGTAGTGGACCTCAATGTTGAGGAAAAGCGCATTCGTGCCTACAAGAATGTCAGCATCAACGAACCGTTCTTCAATGGTCACTTTCCTGCGCATCCCATCATGCCGGGCGTGTTGATCATCGAAGCGATGGCCCAGGCTGCCGGTATCCTTGGTTTCAAAATGCTCGACCTCAAGCCTGCCGATGGCACGCTTTACTATTTCGTGGGCTCCGACAAGTTGCGTTTCCGCAACCCGGTTACCCCGGGTGACCAGTTGATCCTGGAAGCCAAGTTCATCAGCTGCAAGCGCCAGATCTGGAAGTTCGAATGCCAGGCTTCGGTGGATGGCAAGCCGGTGTGCTCCGCCGAGATCATCTGTGCGGAACGCAAACTATGAGTTTGATTGACCCTCGCGCAATCATCGATCCGTCGGCCGTGCTGGCCGCCGACGTTGAGGTCGGCCCTTGGTCGATCATCGGCGCAGGTGTGGAAATCGGCGAGGGGACTGTCATCGGGCCGCACGTGATCCTCAAGGGTCCGACCCGCATTGGCAAACACAACCGCATCTACCAGTTCTCCTCGGTAGGCGAAGACACCCCGGACATGAAGTACAAGGGTGAAGAGACACGCCTGGTAATCGGTGATCACAACATCATCCGTGAAGGCGTGACCATTCACCGTGGCACTGTGCAGGATCGTGCCGAGACCACGCTGGGTGATCACAACCTGGTCATGGCCTATGCCCATATCGGCCATGACAGCGTGATCGGCAACCACTGCATCCTGGTCAACAACACTGCCTTGGCTGGCCATGTGCACGTTGACGACTGGGCCATCCTGTCCGGCTTTACCCTGGTGCATCAGTACTGCCATATCGGCGCCCACAGCTTTTCCGGCATGGGTACCGCAATCGGCAAGGATGTACCGGCGTTTGTCACGGTATTCGGCAACCCGGCCGAAGCCCGCAGCATGAACTTCGAAGGCATGCGCCGTCGGGGTTTCAGCGAAGAGGCGATCCACGCCCTGCGCCGTGCCTACAAGGTGGTTTATCGTCAGGGGCTGACGGTGGACCAGGCGTTGATCCAACTGGCCGAGTCGGCAGCGTTGTTCCCGGAAGTCGCGGTGTTTCGCGACTCGATCCAGGCGTCGACTCGCGGCATCACCCGCTGATCATGGCCACTCTGCGTATCGCGCTGGTGGCCGGAGAAGCCTCCGGCGACATTTTGGGCGCAGGTCTGATGCGGGCGCTCAAGGCCCAGCATCCAGCGGTGGAGTTCATCGGCGTCGGCGGCCCGCTGATGCAGGCTGAAGGGCTCACGTCCTACTTCCCCATGGAGCGCCTGTCGGTCATGGGCCTGGTTGAGGTGCTGGGGCGCCTGCGCGAGCTGTTGGCCCGTCGCAAGCTGCTGATCCAGACCCTGATCGAGGAAAAGCCTGACGTCTTCATCGGCATCGACGCACCGGATTTCACCCTCAACATCGAACTCAAGTTGCGCCAGGCCGGGATCAAGACCGTGCACTACGTCAGCCCATCCGTTTGGGCGTGGCGGCAGAAGCGCGTGCTGAAAATCCGTGAAGGCTGTGACCTGATGTTGACCCTGTTGCCGTTCGAGGCCAGGTTCTACGAAGAGAAGGGGGTGCCGGTAAGGTTTGTCGGGCATACCCTGGCGGACACCATTCCCTTGCAGGCTGACCGCGCGGCTGCGCGTGCCGAGCTGGGCCTGCCCGACGGCCCGCTGGTGGCGCTGATGCCGGGCAGCCGTGGCGGCGAAGTCGGCCGTTTGGCCTCGGTGTTTTTTGATGCCGCCGAGCGCCTGCAGGCCTTGAAGCCGGGCGTACGTTTCGTGCTGCCGTGCGCCAGCCCGCAGCGTCGCGCGCAGATCGAAACCTTGCTGGAAGGCCGCAACCTGCCATTGACCTTGCTCGACGGTCAGTCGCACCTGGCTCTCGCGGCCTGCGACGCGGTGTTGATCGCCTCGGGTACCGCGACCCTGGAAGCCTTGCTGTACAAGCGCCCGATGGTTGTGGCCTACCGCCTTGCGCCGCTGACGTTCTGGATTCTCAAGCGCATGGTCAAGAGCCCTTACATCTCCTTGCCCAACCTGCTGGCCCAGCGCCTGCTGGTGCCGGAGTTGTTGCAGGACGATGCGACGCCCGAGGCCCTCGCGCAAACTCTACTACCCTTGATCGACGGCGGCGAAGAACAGACCCGTGGTTTCGACGACATCCACCGCACCCTGCGCCGGGATGCCTCGAACCAGGCGGCTGACGCCGTGTTGAGCTTGATCGGCCACAAACAGGAAGCTTTATGAGCACGCAAATGGGCCTGGATTTCAGCCTGGTTGCCGAAGCCCACGCACTCGTGGCCGGCGTTGACGAAGTCGGACGCGGCCCGCTGTGCGGCGCGGTGGTGACGGCGGCGGTGATCCTCGACCCGAACCGCCCGATCCTGGGCCTCAACGACTCGAAGAAGCTCACCGAAGCACGCCGTGAAAAGCTCTACGACGAGATCTGTGAAAAAGCCCTGAGCTGGCATATCGCCCGGGCCGAAGTCGAAGAAATCGACGAATTGAATATCCTCCACGCCACCATGCTGGCCATGCAGCGTGCGGTGGAAGGCCTGCACATCACGCCGAAAATGGCGATGATCGACGGCAACCGTTGCCCCAAGCTGGCCATGCCGTCCGAGGCGGTGGTCAAGGGCGATAGCAAGGTGCCGGCCATTGCCGCCGCTTCGATCCTGGCCAAAGTCAGTCGCGACCGTGAAATGGCTGCGTTTGAATTGATCTATCCCGGCTACGGCATCGGTGGGCACAAGGGCTATCCGACGCCCGTTCATCTGGAAGCCCTGGCACGCCTGGGTCCTACCCCGATCCACCGCCGCTCGTTCGCCCCGGTGCGCCAGGCCTACGAGCTGCGCGAGAGCCTCAGCGAGGTTTAGTCGCGAGGCTGATGTTTTTGCCAAGGCCCGGTACAATCCGGGCCTTGTTGTTTTCATGTATCAAGACAGGATCACTATGCCGGCTTCATTCGTTCATCTACGCCTGCACACTGAATACTCCCTGGTCGACGGCCTGGTACGGATCAAACCGCTGGTCAAAACCCTGGTGGGCATGAATATGCCTGCGGTCGCGGTGACCGATCAGAACAACATGTGTTCCCTGGTCAAGTTCTACAAGAACGCCATGGGCGCCGGGATCAAGCCGATCTGCGGCGCCGACCTGTGGCTGTCCAACAAGGACCCCGATAACCCCCTGAGCCGCATCAGCCTGTTGGCGATGAACGGCGTCGGTTATCGCAACCTCACCGAATTGATTTCCCGTGGTTTTATCGATGGCCAGCGCAACGGCTCGATCATCATCGAGCGCGAGTGGGTCGCCGAGGCCAGCGAAGGCCTGATCATGCTGTCGGCCGCCAAAGAAGGCGAGATCGGCATCGCGCTGTTGGGCGGCAACCCGCACGAAGCCGAAGTGTTGGCGAGTGAGTGGATGCAGGTCTTTCCGGGGCGCTTCTATCTGGAAGTGCAGCGCACCAACCGCCCCAACGATGAAGAGCATCTGCACGCCGCCGTGGCCCTCGCCGACAAGCTGGGTGCGCCGCTGGTGGCGACCAACGATGTGCGCTTCATCAAGAAAGAAGATTTCGAGGCCCACGAAACCCGCGTGTGCATCGGCGAAGGCCGGGCCCTGGATGACCCGCGCCGCTCCAAGAACTACAGCGAAGAGCAGTACCTCAAAAGCGCGGATGAAATGGCCGAGCTGTTCAGTGACCTGCCCGAGGCCCTGGAAAACTCGGTCGAAATCGCCAAGCGCTGCAATATCGAAGTGAAGCTGGGCAAGCACTTCCTGCCCAACTTCCCGATTCCCGATGGCATGACCATCGATGAATACTTTCGCAAGGTGTCGTTTGACGGCCTGGAGGAGCGCCTCAGCGTCCTGCTGCCCAGGGACACCACCGAAGACTACGAGGCCAAGCGCCAGGTCTACGTCGATCGGCTGAATTTCGAGCTGGATATCATCATCCAGATGGGGTTCCCCGGTTACTTCCTGATCGTGATGGACTTCATCCAGTGGGCCAAGAACAACGGCGTACCGGTCGGTCCGGGCCGGGGGTCAGGTGCTGGCTCGCTGGTGGCCTATGTGCAGAAGATCACCGACCTCGACCCGCTGGAATATGACCTGCTGTTCGAGCGCTTCCTCAACCCGGAACGGGTCTCCATGCCCGACTTCGACGTCGACTTCTGCATGGACGGTCGCGACCGCGTGATCGAATACGTGGCCGAGAAGTACGGCCGCAACGCCGTGAGCCAGATCATCACCTTCGGTTCGATGGCGGCCAAGGCGGTAATCCGCGACGTGGCACGGGTGCAGGGCAAGTCCTACGGCTTGGCTGACCGCCTGTCGAAAATGATTCCGTTCGAAGTCGGCATGACCCTGGAGAAGGCTTACGAGCAGGAAGAAATCCTGCGCGACTTCATCAAGGTCGATGAAGAAGCCGCCGAAATCTGGGACATGGCGCGCAAGCTTGAAGGTGTGGTGCGTAACGTCGGTAAACACGCCGGTGGTGTGGTTATCGCGCCGACCAAGCTGACCGACTTTTCGCCGATCTATTGCGACGAAGAAGGCGATGGCCTGGTGACCCAGTTCGACAAGGATGACGTCGAGGCTGCCGGCCTGGTGAAGTTCGACTTCCTCGGCCTGCGGACCCTGACGATCATCGACTGGGCGCTCAAGACCATCAACCGCGACCGCGCCAAGGTCGGTGAAGAACCGCTGGATATCGCCTTTATCCCGCTGGACGACAAACCGACGTACACGCTGTTGCAAAAAGCTGAAACCACAGCGGTGTTCCAGCTTGAATCGCGTGGCATGAAAGAGCTGATCAAAAAGCTCAAGCCCGACTGCCTGGAAGACTTGATCGCACTGGTGGCCCTGTTCCGTCCGGGCCCGTTGCAATCGGGCATGGTGGATGACTTCATCAACCGTAAGCACGGGCGTGCCGAGCTGGCGTACCCGCACTCGGACTACCAGTACGAAGGCCTCAAGCCCGTATTGGCGCCGACCTACGGCATCATCCTGTATCAAGAACAGGTGATGCAGATTGCCCAGGTCATGGCCGGTTACACCCTCGGTGGTGCGGACATGCTGCGTCGAGCCATGGGTAAGAAAAAGCCCGAGGAAATGGCCAAGCAGCGCGGCGGTTTCATTGAAGGTTGCGCCACCAACAATATCGACGCTGACCTCGCCGGTAACATCTTCGACCTGGTGGAAAAATTCGCCGGTTACGGGTTCAACAAATCCCACTCCGCCGCGTACGGCCTGGTCTCGTACCAGACCGCCTGGCTGAAAGCCCACTACCCGGCGCCGTTCATGGCTGCGGTACTCTCGGCGGATATGCACAACACCGACAAGGTCGTGACCTTGATCGAGGAAGTGCGCACCATGAAGCTGCGCCTCGACGCGCCGGATGTGAACGCCTCGGAATTCAAGTTCACGGTGAACGACGAAGGCCGCATCATCTATGGTCTCGGCGCGATCAAGGGCGTCGGCGAAGGCCCGGTGGAAGCCATCACCGAAGCCCGCCAGGACGGCCCGTTCAAGGACCTGTTCGACTTCTGCGCACGGGTTGACCTCAAGCGCATCAACAAGCGCACCCTCGACGGCTTGATCCGCAGCGGTGCGCTGGACCGCCTCGGCCCGTACTTCCATGACGAGCCGAAGGCCTACCAGGCGAACATCGACCGCAACCGCGCCGTGCTGCTCACCGCCATGGAAGAAGCGATCAAGGCCGCCGAACAGACCGCCCGCACCCACGACAGCGGTCACGCCGACCTGTTTGGCGGGCTGTTCGTCGAGGAAGACGCGGATGTGTACGGCAACCATCGCAAGGCCAAGGAGTTGACCCTCAAGGAGCGCCTCAAGGGTGAGAAAGACACCTTGGGCCTGTACCTCACCGGTCACCCGATTGATGAGTACGAAGGCGAGATTCGCCGTTTCGCCCGCCAGCGCATCATCGACCTGAAGCCGGCGCGGGATACCCAGACCGTCGCCGGCATGATCATCGCCCTGCGCGTGATGAAAAACAAAAAGGGCGACAAGATGGGCTTTATCACCCTTGACGACCGCTCGGGCCGGATCGAGGCGTCGCTGTTTGCCGACGCCTTCCATTCCGCGCAGTCGCTGCTGCAGACCGATGCCATGGTGGTCGTGGAAGGGGAGGTCAGCAACGACGACTTCTCCGGCGGCCTGCGCCTGCGGATCAAGCGGGTGATGAGCATGGAGGATGCGCGTACCAATCTGGCCGAAAGCCTGCGCCTGAAGGTGAAAACCGAGGCACTCAAGGGCGATCAGCTACGCTGGTTGGGCGACCTGCTCAAGCGCCACCGTGGTGCGTGCCCGGTGACCATGGAGTACACCGGCAATGACGCCAAGGCGATGCTGCAGTTTGGTGAGACCTGGCGAATTGATCCCGCTGATGGCTTGATTCAAGCATTGCGTGACCAGTTCGGGCGAGACAACGTCTTCCTCCAATACCGTTGACGGTCAGATATGTCTGATCACGACTAAACATTTAATCTCGACCTAAACGCGCCTCTCCCTTAAGGTAGGGCGCGAATAGACAACCGGCTGGCCAGGCACTCCCTGGCCGTCGACCCAAGACGGACGCTTATGAACCCGAATTTTCTTGATTTCGAACAGCCGATCGCTGACCTGCAAGCCAAGATTGAAGAACTGCGCCTGGTCGGCAATGACAATTCGCTGAACATCGGCGATGAGATCGCTCGCCTGCAAGACAAGAGCAGCACGCTCACCGAGGACATCTTCGGCAAGCTGACCAGCTGGCAGATCGCGCGCCTGGCTCGCCACCCGCGCCGTCCATACACCCTGGACTACATCCAGCACATCTTCACCGAGTTCGACGAGCTGCACGGCGACCGCCACTTCTCCGACGACGCGGCCATCGTTGGCGGTATTGCCCGCCTGGACGACCAGCCAGTGATGGTGATCGGTCACCAGAAAGGCCGTGAAGTGCGCGAGAAAGTCCGTCGCAACTTCGGCATGCCGCGTCCGGAAGGCTACCGCAAGGCGTGCCGCCTGATGGAAATGGCCGAACGTTTCAAGATGCCGATCCTGACCTTCATCGACACCCCGGGTGCATACCCAGGTATCGACGCTGAAGAGCGCAACCAGAGCGAAGCGATCGCCTGGAACCTGCGAGTGATGTCCCGTCTGAAAACCCCGATCATCGCCACCGTGATCGGTGAAGGTGGTTCCGGCGGTGCACTGGCCATTGGCGTCTGCGATCAGCTGAACATGCTGCAATACTCGACCTACGCGGTGATCTCGCCGGAAGGTTGCGCCTCGATCCTGTGGAAAACCGCCGAAAAGGCGCCGGACGCTGCTGAAGCCATGGGCATCACCGCCGATCGCCTCAAAGGCCTGGGTATCGTGGACAAAGTCATCGCCGAGCCTTTGGGCGGTGCCCACCGTGACCCGGCCGCGGCTGCCGCGACCATCCGTGCCGAACTGGGCTCGCAACTGGCGATGCTCAAGAAGCTGGATAACGAAGCGCTGCTGGCTCGTCGCTATGAGCGCCTGATGAGCTACGGCCTCTAAGCACGACGCAGTACTCAATGTGGGGGCTGGCTTGTGTGGGAGCTGGCTTGCCTGCGATAGCATCAACTCGGTGTCACTGATGACCCGAGTTGCCTGCATCGCGGGCAAGCCCGGTTCCCACGCAAGCCCGCTCCCACATTTGCTTTGTGTATGCTTGGCGGACGTATTCCAGATTGGCGGCGGTAATGTGTGATGAAACCAACTCTACCCGCCCAACTCCTGCAAGCCCTTGCCCCGTGGCGCAATGCCCCGGCCTGGCACGTCGCATTCTCGGGTGGCCTTGATTCCACTGTCCTGCTGCACCTCCTGGCCACGTTGGCCAACACTGACCACCTCCCGCCACTGAGCGCGATCCATGTCCACCATGGCCTGCAAGCTGCCGCCGACGCGTGGCCTGTTCACTGCCAGTCAGTATGCGACAGCCTGGGCGTGGCCCTGCGTGTGATGCGCGTGCAGGTGCAACCCGGTGCCAGCCTGGAGCGCGCCGCCCGAGACGCGCGTTACCAGGCGTTTACCGAGGTGACGGGGGCAGGGCAGGTGCTGCTCACCGGCCAGCATCGTGACGATCAGGCTGAAACCCTGCTGTTTCGCTTGTTGCGTGGCGCCGGGGTGCGCGGGTTGGCGGCAATGCCGGTACAGCGGCCATTGGCAGGTGGCTATCTGGTGCGGCCATTGCTGCATGTCTCGCGTGAAGAGCTGGAAGCCTACGCCCGCGTGCATCAGCTCAGGTGGATCGAAGACCCGTCCAACGCCGATCCACGCTTCTCTCGCAACTACCTTCGTCATCGTGTGTTGCCGGTGCTTGCGCAGCGCTGGCCTCAGGCCGTAGCCAGCCTTGCGCGCACGGCCGAGCACCTGAGTGAAGCCCAGGGCCTGCTCGATGAGCTGGCACACATGGATCTGCACGCCGCCGATCAGCCGTCCCCCTTTGCCTGGCTGCCGTTACCGTCGCTGGAGCTAGCGCCGCTGTGTGAACTGTCCGACGCTCGTCAACGCAACGCCCTGCGGCATTGGCTGACTCCGCTTACCCGCTTGCCCGACAGCGACCATTGGGCCAGCTGGCTTTCCCTGCGGGATGCCAAGGACGACGCACAGCCTGTGTGGCGCCTTGCTGACGGTGAGCTGCATCGTTGCCGTGGGCGTATCTGGTGGCTGCCTGCCGTTTGGTCGGAATTTTCCGACGCATCGGTGAGCTGGCCTGATCCGCAATACCCACTAGAGTTACCCGGCAATGGTCGGCTGAGTGTGACCGGCAATGCGCCTGCAGGCCCTTTGGTTGTCCGTTATCGCCAGGGCGGTGAAATCGTCGAAGTGCCAGGTCGAGGCCGGCGTGACTTGAAGCGCCTGCTTAATGAAAGTGGGCTGCCGGGTTTTGTCCGTGGCAGATTGCCGCTGCTCTATCAGGGCGAGCAATTGCTGGGTGTGCCCAGCCTTGCGGGACTCTGGCCAGCAACGCGCGAACGCTGGCAATTGCATTGGGTGCCACAGACCTGCGATCAAGGTTTGAGCTGATAGAGCCTTTCCGGTAGACTACGCTCCCTTCTTGATACAACTTCTGTGGATTCGCCTGAATCGCAGCAGTTGCCGATTACCAAGCAGTCTTTGCTGGGCGATTCCAAAAAATGTGTAGCGATCAACGTACCGGTGTTTCATTGCTGGTCTGTCACAACGCGGCGGTTTTTTTGAAAGGTGCACTGTGATTAATGCAGGTGATCGGGGGCTTCGGCCTTCCTTCGCTTTCCCCGGCGGCTCGGACCGCTTTAACGCAGACTTCTAGGGTTTTTCATGACGCGCTACATATTCGTCACGGGCGGTGTTGTTTCTTCATTGGGGAAAGGCATTGCCTCCGCTTCATTGGCGGCCATCCTGGAGGCGCGGGGACTTAAGGTCACCATGCTCAAGCTGGACCCGTATATCAACGTCGACCCGGGCACCATGAGCCCGTTCCAGCACGGTGAAGTGTTCGTCACCCACGACGGCGCCGAGACTGACCTGGACCTGGGCCACTACGAGCGGTTCATCCGCACGACCATGACCCAGAACAACAACTTCACCACTGGCCGTGTCTACGAGCACGTGCTGCGCAAGGAGCGCCGTGGCGACTACCTGGGTGCAACCATCCAGGTGATCCCGCACATCACCGACGAAATCAAGCGCCGCATCATCAAGGGTGCAGGCGACGCGGACGTGGCGATGGTCGAGATCGGTGGCACCGTGGGTGACATCGAGTCCCAACCGTTCCTCGAAGCCATCCGCCAGTTGCGTTTCGAAGTCGGCGCCAAGCGCGCGATGCTGATGCACCTGACGCTGGTGCCGTACATCGCCACCGCCGGCGAAACCAAAACCAAGCCCACCCAGCACTCGGTCAAGGAACTGCGTTCCATCGGCCTGCAGCCGGACGTGCTGGTGTGCCGCTCCGATCACCCGATCGACATCTCCTCGCGTCGCAAGATCGCGCAGTTCACCAACGTTGAAGAGCGTGCGGTAATTGCCCTGGAAGACGCCGACACTATCTACAAGATCCCGGGCATCCTGCACTCGCAAGGCCTGGATGATTTTGTGGTCGAGCGTTTCGGCCTGCAGTGCGGCGGTGCCGACCTGTCCGAGTGGGAAGCCGTGGTCGACGCCAAGCTCAACCCTGAGCATGAAGTCACCATCGCCATGGTCGGCAAGTACATGGAACTGCTGGACGCGTACAAGTCGCTGATCGAAGCGATGAGCCACGCCGGCATCAGCAACCGGACCAAGGTCAACCTGCGCTACATCGATTCCGAAGACATCGAGAACCAGGGCACCGCGCTGCTCGAAGGGGTTGACGCGATCCTCGTACCGGGCGGTTTCGGCCTGCGTGGCGTGGAAGGCAAGATCACCGCCGTGCAGTACGCCCGTGAGAACAAAGTGCCATACCTGGGTATCTGCCTCGGCATGCAAGTGGCCGTCATCGAGTTCGCCCGTAACGTGCTGGGCTGGAAAGACGCCAACTCCACCGAGTTCGACAGCAAGAGCGGCCACCCGGTCGTGGGCCTGATCACCGAGTGGGAAGATGCCACCGGTGCCGTCGAGACCCGCACCGAAGCCTCCGACCTGGGCGGCACCATGCGCCTTGGCGCGCAAGATTGCCTGCTGGAGCCGGGCTCGCTGGTCCACGACTGCTACGGCAAGGACGTGATCGTCGAGCGTCACCGTCACCGCTACGAAGTGAACAACAACCTGCTGCCGCAAATCAAAGAAGCTGGCCTGAAGATCTCCGGTCGCTCCGGTGATGGCGCGCTGGTTGAAGTGGTCGAGGCACCGGATCATCCGTGGTTCGTGGCTTGCCAGTTCCACCCCGAGTTCACCTCGACGCCGCGCGACGGTCACCCGTTGTTCAGCGGTTTCGTCAAAGCAGCACTGACGCAACATCAGAAGAAGGCGTAACCCTGATGGCCCAGAAGATCATTCGCGTAGGCGATATCGAGATTGCCAACGACAAGCCCATGGTGCTGTTCGGCGGCATGAACGTGCTGGAAAGCCGCGACATGGCGATGCAGGTCTGTGAAGAGTACGTACGCGTTACCCAGAAACTGGGGATCCCGTATGTGTTCAAGGCCAGCTTCGACAAGGCCAACCGTTCGTCCGTGACCTCCTATCGCGGCCCGGGCCTTGAAGAAGGCATGCGGATCTTCCAGGACATCAAGCAAGCCTTCGGCGTGCCGATCATCACCGACGTCCACGAGCCTGAGCAGGCTGCCGTGGTCGCCGAGGTGTGCGACATCATCCAGTTGCCGGCCTTCCTGTCGCGCCAGACCGACCTCGTGGTCGCCATGGCCAAGACCGGCGCGGTGATCAATATCAAGAAAGCCCAGTTCCTCGCACCCCAGGAGATGAAACACATCCTGAACAAGTGCGTGGAAGCGGGTAACGACCAGTTGATCCTCTGCGAGCGTGGTTCGAGCTTCGGCTACAACAACCTCGTGGTGGACATGCTCGGTTTCGGCATCATGAAACAGTTCGAATACCCGGTGTTCTTCGACGTGACCCACGCGCTGCAGATGCCGGGTGGCCGCGCCGATTCCGCTGGCGGGCGTCGTGCCCAGGTATTGGACCTGGCCAAGGCGGGCATCAGCCAGTCCCTGGCGGGCCTGTTCCTGGAAGCCCACCCGGACCCGGACAACGCCAAGTGCGACGGCCCCTGCGCCCTGCGCCTGGACAAGCTGGAGCCGTTCCTGGCCCAGCTCAAGCAGATGGACGAACTGGTCAAGAGTTTTCCTGTCGTCGAAACCGCGTAAGATCACGATCCCTGTGCAGGAGCCGGCTTGCCGGCGATGGCGCCCTCGAGCCTTGCGGCGATGCAACGGACCGCATCGCCGGCAAGCCGGCTCCTGCAATGTGCACCACAAGTTAAATCGAGCGGTATAGAGCGTTTTCGTCAACTTTGGAGTGTTTACAACAATGGCAAAAATCGTCGACATCAAAGGTCGTGAAGTTCTCGACTCCCGTGGCAACCCCACCGTCGAAGCCGACGTGCTTCTCGATAACGGCATCATCGGCAGCGCCTGCGCGCCGTCCGGTGCTTCCACCGGTTCGCGCGAAGCGCTGGAACTGCGTGATGGCGACAAGAGCCGTTACCTGGGCAAGGGTGTACTCAAGGCCGTAGCCAACATCAACGGCCCGATCCGTGACCTGTTGCTGGGCAAGGACCCGCTGGACCAGAAAGCCCTGGACCACGCGATGATCAAGCTCGACGGCACTGAAAACAAAGGTAGCCTGGGCGCCAACGCCATCCTCGCGGTGTCCCTGGCAGCTGCCAAGGCCGCGGCCCAGGACCAGGACCTGCCGCTGTACGCCCACATCGCCAACCTGAACGGCACGCCGGGTGTCTACTCGATGCCGGTCCCGATGATGAACATCATCAACGGCGGCGAACACGCCGATAACAACGTCGACATCCAGGAATTCATGGTGCAGCCGGTGGGCGCCAAGTCGTTCTCCGAAGGCCTGCGCATGGGCACCGAGATTTTCCATCACCTGAAGGCTGTACTGAAGGCCCGTGGCCTCAGCACTGCTGTGGGTGACGAAGGTGGTTTCGCGCCGAACCTGGCGTCCAACGAAGATGCACTGAAAGTGATCTCCGAAGCGGTGGCCAACGCTGGCTACACATTGGGCACCGACGTGACCCTGGCCCTGGACTGCGCGGCCAGCGAGTTCTACGAGGACGGTAAATACAACCTGTCCGGCGAAGGCCACGTGTTCACCTCCGAAGGTTTTGCCGACTACCTCAAGGGCCTGACCGAGCGCTACCCGATCATCTCGATCGAAGACGGCCTGGATGAGTCCGACTGGGCTGGCTGGAAAGTCCTCACCGACAAGATCGGCGAGAAAATCCAACTGGTGGGCGACGACCTGTTCGTGACCAACACCAAGATCCTGAAAGAAGGCATCGATAAAAAGATCGCCAACTCGATCCTGATCAAGTTCAACCAGATCGGCACCCTGACCGAAACCCTGGAAGCCATCCAGATGGCCAAGGCTGCGGGCTACACCGCCGTGATCTCCCACCGCTCCGGCGAAACCGAAGACTCGACCATTGCCGACCTGGCCGTGGGCACCTCGGCGGGCCAGATCAAGACCGGTTCCCTGTGCCGTTCCGACCGCGTTTCCAAGTACAACCAATTGCTGCGTATCGAAGAGCAACTGGGCGGCAAAGCCAAATACAACGGTCGCAGCGAGTTTCGCGGCTGATTGTTAAATGGTAAAAAGTCCGCGGATTGCGTCGGAAAAATCACGACAGTGTGCATTTCGACGCTAATCTGATGACTATCTAGCACAAGCCTGGTTCTTCCAGGCTTCGTGCTATCAGTTGCTGCAAAAGTTTTGCATGGCGGTCTTTTTTCACTGGATACCCGATATTCGATGCGCAGTCCCAATTGGTTGTTCCTCGTCTTGCTCTTGTTGCTGGCTGGCCTGCAGTACCGCCTATGGGTGGGTAATGGCAGCTTTGCGCAGGTAAAAGACCTGACGCAGCAAATTGCCGACCAGCATGCCGAGAACGAGCGTCTGCTGGAGCGTAACCGCGTCCTCGATGCCGAAGTGCTTGAGCTGAAAAAAGGCACCGAGACCGTGGAAGAGCGCGCGCGTCATGAGCTGGGCATGGTCAAGGAGGGTGAAACCCTCTACCAGTTGGCCCAATGAGTCACCGTTTGCCGGCCTTCTGGGCCGTGATACCTGCCGCGGGCGTCGGTGCCCGTATGGCTGCGGACCGTCCCAAGCAATATCTGCAACTGGGCGGGCGCACTATTCTCGAACACAGCCTCGGCTGTTTCCTTGACCACCCTACGCTCAAGGGCCTGGTGGTCAGTCTTGCTGTTGATGATCCCTATTGGCCCAGCCTGGCGTGTGCCACTGACCCGCGCATCCAGCGTGCGGACGGCGGTTCGGAGCGCTCGGGGTCGGTGCTCAATGCACTGCTGCATCTGAATGCGCTGGGCGCCGGCGACGACGATTGGGTATTGGTGCACGATGCGGCGCGACCCAACCTGAGCCGCGATGATCTCGACAAACTCCTGGCGGAGCTGGCGGACGACCCGGTGGGTGGCCTGCTCGCCGTGCCGGCCCGCGACACCCTCAAGCGTGTCGACAAGCACGGCCGGGTGCAGGAAACCGTGGATCGCAGCCTGATCTGGCAAGCGTACACCCCGCAGATGTTCCGCCTCGGGGCTTTGCACCGTGCGCTGGCTGACAGCCTGGTGGCGGATGCGGTGATCACCGACGAAGCGTCGGCCATGGAGTGGGCCGGTCAGGCCCCCCGGCTGATCGAAGGGCGCTCGGACAATATCAAAGTGACCCGGCCGGAAGATCTGGAGTGGTTGCGCTTGCGGTGGGCGAATCGGCGCTAGTCGGTGATATGTGGGAGCTGGCTTGCCTGCGAAGAGGCCGGCACCAACAGCCCAGCATTACCGGCTGTACTCCGGCCGCTCAGCCAACCCTTCCTTCAAGAAATCCACTAATTTCCTTACCTTCGGCGACAAGTGCCGTTGCTGCGGATACAGCGCCCACACCGCCGTATTCGGCGGCTGATGCGCCTCCAGCAGTGACACCAGCGCGCCGCTGTGCAAGTGCTCCAGGACGTAATAGTCCGGCAGCTGGCACAAGCCGACGCCTTGCAAGGCCGCGTCCAACACCGCTTGCCCACTGTTGCAGCGCCAATTGCCCTGCACCCGCTGGGAAAATTCGCGCCCGTCCTGGGCCAGTTGCCAGATATCCGAGCTGCCGATCAGGCAGTTGTGCCGGCTCAATTCCGACAAACTATGTGGCCGACCATACCGGGCGAGGTAGGACGGTGACGCGCACAGGTACATGCGCCGGGGAGCGAGGCGGCTGGCGACCATGCGTGAATCCTGCAAGCGTCCCAGGCGAATCGCCAGGTCCAGGCCCTCGTGCACCAGGTCGAGCTGGCGATTGGTCAATTCGATATCTACCCGCAACTGCGGATACAGCGCCATGAACCGCGTCACCAACGGCACGATAAAGCGCTCGCCGTAGGCCACGGCGCAGGTCATGCGCAACATGCCCTTGGGCTCGCTGGTCAGGTCACCCACGGCGCGCAACGCTTCCTCGCGGCCATCCTGCAGGCGTTGGCAATGTTGCAGGAAAGTCTGGCCGGCCTCAGTCAGCGTCACTTTGCGCGTGCTGCGATAGAGCAAACGCGTCTGCAGGCGTTCTTCCAGGCGTGCCACTTGCCGGCTGATATGCGACGACGACACGCCCAGCCGCTCGGCTGCTGCAGTGAATTGGCTGCACTCGGCGACGGCGACGAACTCATCGATGCCTTCCCAGCGGTTTTCCAGCATGGCGATTATCCCTGTACAGCAATAAAGTTTTGCTTTCGCCTGGATTATTAATCAGGTAGCCATGTTTTACACTCACCGTCTCAGTTTTTAACCCGATGGAGAATCCCGGATGATCAAGTCCCGTGCCGCCGTAGCCTTCGAAGCCAAGAAGCCCCTTGAGATCGTTGAAGTGGATGTGGCCATGCCCAAGGCGGGCGAGGTGCTGTTGCGGGTGGTTGCGTCCGGTGTGTGCCATACCGATGCCTACACCCTGTCGGGCGCCGACCCGGAAGGTATCTTCCCGTCGATTCTGGGCCATGAAGGCGGTGCGGTCGTTGAAGCGATCGGCGAGGGCGTGACCTCGGTGGCCGTCGGCGATCACGTGATCCCGCTGTACACCCCGGAATGCGGCAAGTGCAAATTTTGCCTGTCGGGCAAGACCAACCTGTGCCAGGCCATTCGCTCCACTCAGGGCAAAGGCTTGATGCCTGATGGCACCACGCGCTTTTCCTACAAGGGCCAGCCGATTTTCCACTACATGGGTACCTCGACATTCTCCGAGTACACCGTGCTGCCGGAAATTTCCGTGGCAAAAATTCCTAAAGAAGCCCCATTGGAAAAAGTCTGCCTGCTCGGCTGTGGCGTCACCACGGGTATTGGTGCAGTGATCAACACCGCCAAGGTCAAGCCGGGCGACACCGTGGCCATCTTCGGTCTCGGCGGGATCGGCCTGTCGGCGGTGATCGGCGCGGTGAAGGCCAAGGCGGGTCGTATCATTGCCATCGATATCAACCCGGCCAAGTTCGAAATCGCCAAGCAACTGGGCGCCACCGACTGCATCAACCCGAAAGACTACGATCGCCCGATCCAGGACGTGATTGTCGATTTGACTGACGGCGGCGTGGACTTTTCCTTCGAGTGCATCGGCAATGTGCAACTGATGCGTGCCGCCCTCGAGTGCTGCCACAAAGGCTGGGGCGAGTCGGTGATCATCGGCGTTGCCGGTGCTGGCCAGGAAATCGCTACGCGCCCCTTCCAGCTGGTGACCGGGCGCGTCTGGCGCGGTTCGGCCTTCGGTGGCGTGCGCGGCCGCAGCGAATTGCCAAGCTATGTGGAAATGGCCCAGACCGGCGAAATCCCGCTGGATACCTTCATCACCCACACCATGGGCCTGAAAGACATCAACAAGGCGTTTGACCTGATGCACGAAGGCAAGAGCATTCGTACCGTCATCCATTTCTGAAGCAGCGGCAAGCTGCAAGCGACAAGCTGAAAGTGAGCACGCCTTACTTGCAGCTGATTGCTTGCCGCTTGCAGCTGGGAGCATTCTCATGACCCTGGAAAACATCTCATGCCAGAAGAGTTTTGGTGGCTGGCATAAACGCTACAAGCATCATTCCGATGTGCTCGATTGCGACATGACTTTCGCCGTCTACCTGCCGCCGCAAGCGGAGCAGGGCGGCAAGTTGCCGGTGCTGTACTGGCTGTCCGGGCTGACCTGCACCGACGAAAACTTCATGCAGAAGGCCGGCGCCCAGCGCATGGCCGCCGAACTGGGGTTGATCATCGTCGCGCCAGATACCAGCCCGCGCGGGCCGGGTGTACCCGGTGATCCGGATAATGCATGGGATTTTGGCCTGGGCGCGGGTTTCTATCTGAATGCCACCCAGCAACCCTGGGCCAAGCACTATCGGATGCATGACTACGTGGTGCAGGAATTGCCGGCACTGGTCGAGGCCCATTTCCCCGCATCGGATAAACGCGGGATCAGCGGGCACTCCATGGGCGGCCATGGTGCGCTGGTGTGTGCCTTGCGCAACCCCGGGCGTTACCTGTCGGTGTCGGCATTTTCGCCGATCAACAACCCGATGGATTGCCCCTGGGGCCAGAAAGCCTTCTCCCGTTACCTGGGCGAAGAGCGCTCGAAATGGCGTGAATGGGATGCCTGCGTGCTGATCAGCGAAGCCTCGCAGAAGCTGCCGATGCTGGTAGACCAGGGCGACCGCGACGACTTCCTCACCGTGCAACTCAAGCCGGAAGCCTTGCAGCAAGCGGCCAAGGCCGCCAACCATCCGCTGGAACTGCGCCTGCAGCCCGGCTATGACCACAGCTACTTCTTTATCGCCAGCTTCATCGAAGACCATTTGCGACACCATGGTCGTGCTTTGCTCGGTTAATGTGAGGCAAAAGTAGGTAGAATCACGCCCTGAATTAAATCGGGGCGTTTTTTTATGCGTATTGGCCACGGCTACGATGTGCACCGTTTCGCTGAAGGCGATTTCATCACCCTGGGCGGCGTGCGCATTGCACACCACCATGGGTTGCTGGCTCATTCCGACGGCGACGTTGTCCTGCATGCCTTGAGCGATGCCTTGCTCGGCGCAGCGGCGTTGGGCGATATCGGCAAGCACTTTCCGGACACCGACCCAACCTTCAAGGGGGCGGACAGCCGCGTGTTGCTGCGCCATGTGGTCGGCCTGATCCACGCCAAGGGCTGGAAGGTCGGCAACGTCGACAACACCATCGTGGCCCAGGCGCCGAAAATGGCCCCGCATATCGAATCGATGCGCGCGCTGATTGCCGCAGACCTGCAAATTGAATTGGATCAAGTCAACGTGAAAGCCACCACCACCGAAAAGCTCGGGTTTACCGGTCGTGAAGAGGGCATCGCGGTGCACTCCGTCGCCTTGTTGCTGCGCGCATGAATGACCTGCAACTGCTGGGCCCACGGGCCTACGGCGAGGCCTTGGGCAGCGCGGTCCTCAAGGCCACGGCGGAAGATTTCCAGGTGGACGAGGTGCTGGACATCCCGCTGAGCGGCGAGGGCGAGCACCTGTGGCTGTGGGTGGAAAAGCGCGGTCTGAATACCGAAGAAGCTGCGCGGCGGATTGCCAAGGCCGCTGGCGTGCCGTTGCGCACCGTCAGCTACGCCGGGCTCAAGGACCGCCAGGCGTTGACCCGCCAATGGTTCAGCGTGCAACTGCCGGGCAAGGCCGACCCGGACATGAGCAGCGCCGAAAACGACACCCTCAAGATCCTCAAGACCGGTCGGCATAAACGCAAGCTGCAGCGGGGCGCGCATTCGGCCAACGGTTTCACCTTGCGCCTGACCCAGTTGGACGGTGACACCGCCGCCATCGACGCGCGGTTGCAACTGATTGCCCAACACGGCATTCCGAACTACTTCGGCGCGCAGCGCTTTGGTCACAATGGCGGCAACGTCACCGACGCCCGCGAATGGGCGGCGCGCAAGGCCTTGCCGGAACAGCGCAATGTGCGTTCGCGCTTGCTGTCTACCGCGCGCAGCTACCTGTTCAACAAAGTCCTGGCAGCCCGTGTGGCCGATGGTTCGTGGCAGAAGGCCCAGGTCGGCGACCTGCTGGCGTTCACCGACAGTCGCAGCTTTTTTCCGGCGGGGGAGGCTGAATGCAGCGACCCGCGCCTGGCGATTCTGGACCTGCACCCCACCGGCCCACAGTGGGGCGAGGGCGACTCACCGGCGGCGGGTGCCACCCACGCGTTGGAACAGGCGATTGCCGCCGAAGAAGCTGACCTGCGCGATTGGCTGGTGAAAGCCGGCATGAGCCAGGAACGTCGCATTCTGCGACTGCCCATTGGCGGGTTGACGTGGCATTATCCCTCGCTGGACATTCTGCAATTGGAATTCGTCCTGCCGGCCGGATGCTTCGCCACTGTCTTGGTGCGCGAGCTTGTTGATCTGGTGCCGGTGGGGCAGACGGACAACCCATGCGTATTCTGATATCAAACGATGACGGTGCCACCGCACCCGGGCTTGCCGCGCTCTATGCTGCGCTGCAGGATTATGCCGAGTGTGTGGTGGTCGCCCCCGACCAGGACAAAAGCGGCGCCAGCAGCTCGCTGACGCTCGACCGTCCGCTGCACCCGCAGGTCCTGGCCAATGGCTTTATCAGCGTCAACGGTACCCCTACCGACTGCGTGCACCTGGCAATCAACAGCCTGCTGGAGCAGGAACCGGACCTGGTGGTGTCGGGCATCAACCTCGGGGCGAACCTGGGCGATGACGTGCTGTATTCCGGTACCGTGGCGGCGGCCCTTGAAGGGCGTTTCCTGGCGCGTACCGCGTTCGCTTTTTCGTTTGCCTCGCGCCAATTGGACAACCTGCCCACTGCCGCCTATTTCGCGCGCAAGCTGGTGGAGGCCCATGGTTCCCTCGACCTGCCGCCACGCACGGTGCTCAACGTCAATATTCCCAACTTGCCCCTCGGCCATATTCGCGGCATCCAGCTGACACGCCTGGGCCATCGCGCCCGTGCGGCAGCGCCATTGAAGGTGGTCGACCCGCGTGGCAAGGAAGGCTACTGGATCGCCGCTGCGGGCGACGCTGAAGATGGCGGCCCAGGCACGGACTTTCATGCGGTGATGCAAGGTTATGTTTCGATTACCCCGTTGCAACTTGATCGCACCTTCAGTGATGCCTTCAGTGGTCTCGATGGATGGCTGGAGGGCCTGCGCTGATGGCTCGTGAACAAGACGACCTGCTGCGCCGTGGCATCGGGATGACGTCCCAGCGCACCCGCGAGCGTTTGATCCAGCGCCTGTACGAGGAAGGCTTGTCCAACGCCCAGGTACTGGAAGTGATCCGGCGCACGCCTCGGCATCTGTTTGTCGACGAGGCCCTGGCCCACCGTGCCTATGAAGACACGGCATTGCCGATCGGTCATAACCAGACCATCTCCCAGCCTTATATGGTGGCTCGCATGAGCGAGCTGCTGCTGGCCGCCGGGCCGTTGGACAAGGTGCTGGAAATCGGCACCGGCTCCGGCTACCAGACCGCGGTACTGGCGCAACTGGTGGAGCGGGTGTTCTCGGTGGAGCGCATCAAGGTGCTGCAGGACCGCGCCAAGGAACGCCTGGTGGAGCTGAACCTGCGCAACGTGGTGTTCCGCTGGGGTGATGGCTGGGAAGGCTGGCCGGCGCTGGCGCCGTATAACGGCATCATCGTCACCGCCGTGGCCACGGATGTGCCGCAAGCGTTGCTCGACCAACTCGCGCCGGGCGGCCGCCTGGTGATCCCGGTGGGTTCCGGCGAAGTGCAACAATTGATGCTCATTATCCGTGAGGACGACGGCTTTTCCCGGCATGTGCTGGGGGCTGTGCGATTCGTACCGTTGCTGAACGGCCCGCTGGCCTGATCATTTGTTCATGGGCAGTGAATTCTGCTGGTGAGGATGTGTCTTACGGCGGGGTTCATCGAGTCAACAAGATGAGCGGCGGCATTCAACAGGATGAATTTTTCGTTTCAGTCGTGTGCCGGTAAAAAGCCAATGCCCAGTTATACTTGCGTCATATTTCAAGCCTGATACAGGCGTTCATGTTCAGCCACCACAAAGGGAGCGGCGGGTGAGTCTCACAGGTCTTGCGCAGCGTATGAGTAAAACAAGCTTTCAGCGACTGGTGCTTGGCCTTGTCTTGAGTTCCCTGTTGGCGGCGTGCTCCAGCTCGCCAAGCAGCGGCGCGCGGGTAGTTGACCGTAATAGCGCAGTGCCGCAAAAGCCGACGGTCACCACTGGTCAGTACGTGGTTCGCAAAGGCGACACACTGTTCTCGATTGCCTTCCGCTATGGCTGGGACTACAAGGCACTTGCAGCTCGCAACAATATTCCTGTGCCGTATACGATACATCCGGGTCAGACCATTCGCTTCGATGGGCGCACTGGTTCAACGCCTACGGCAGTGGTGACAAACAGCGGATCTTCGCCGTCGTCTTCGAGCAAGACCACCATCATCACCCGGCCTGCAGGCACCGCCGCGCCTACGGTTGCAAGCAAGCCAGCACCCGCGCCGCTGCCGCCGGCAGGGCCTGCACCGACCGGTTGGGGGTGGCCTTCAAACGGTGTATTGATTGGAAAATTCTCTTCAAACGGTAGTTTGAATAAAGGCATTGATATCGCCGGAGATTTGGGACAGCCTGTTTTAGCTGCGTCTGATGGGACAGTGGTGTACGCCGGGAGTGGTTTACGGGGCTACGGCGAGCTGGTCATCATCAAACACAGCGATACCTACGTCAGTGCCTACGGTCACAACCGCAGGCTGTTGGTTCGGGAGGGGCAGCAGGTCAAAGTCGGACAGACAATTGCCGAAATGGGGTCAACTGGTACAGACCGGGTGAAACTGCACTTTGAGATTCGCCGTCAGGGGAAGCCCGTAGATCCGCTGCAATTCCTACCCCGTCGTTGATGTGTTGCACAGCCTGTTCCCTCACGTAGAAGGAACAGGCTCCAGCGTTGCCAAGGATAAAGGCGTCGCTTGAGCTTGAGGTCGAACTCACCAAAGGACTATAACAATGGCTCTCAGTAAAGAAGCGCCGGAGTTTGACATCGACGATGAGGTTCTCCTTATGGAGACCGGTATCGCTACGGAATCGATGTCGAATGAGGGACCTGCTGTACCTTCAGTTCGTACCAAATCCAAGAACTCCACCGCGTTAAAGCAACACAAATACATTGACTACACCCGGGCGCTCGACGCGACCCAGCTGTACCTCAATGAAATCGGCTTTTCCCCTCTGCTGACCCCCGAAGAAGAAGTCCATTTTGCGCGCTTGTCGCAAAAGGGCGATCCGGCTGGGCGCAAGCGCATGATTGAAAGCAACCTGCGACTGGTGGTGAAAATCGCCCGACGCTACGTCAATCGTGGGCTGTCCCTGTTGGACCTGATCGAGGAAGGCAACCTGGGCTTGATCCGGGCGGTGGAGAAGTTCGACCCTGAGCGGGGCTTCCGCTTCTCAACCTATGCCACCTGGTGGATTCGCCAGACCATCGAACGGGCGATCATGAATCAGACCCGCACGATCCGGCTGCCAATCCATGTGGTCAAGGAGCTCAACGTCTACCTGCGGGCGGCGCGTGAGCTGACACAAAAACTCGATCATGAACCCTCGCCCGAAGAAATCGCCAACCTGCTGGAAAAACCGGTAGGGGAGGTCAAGCGCATGCTGGGCCTTAACGAGCGGGTGTCTTCGGTCGACGTCTCGCTGGGTCCGGATTCGGATAAAACCCTGCTGGACACCCTGACGGATGATCGTCCTACGGATCCTTGCGAGCTGTTGCAGGACGATGATCTGTCCCAAAGCATTGACCAGTGGTTGTCGGAGCTCACGGACAAGCAGCGTGAGGTGGTGATCCGCCGCTTCGGCCTGCGTGGCCACGAGAGCAGCACCCTGGAGGATGTAGGCCTGGAGATCGGCCTGACCCGTGAGCGGGTGCGGCAGATCCAGGTAGAAGGGCTCAAGCGCTTGCGTGAGATCCTGGAGAAGAATGGCTTGTCGAGTGAGTCGTTGTTCCAATAGGCGACGCAGGACGAAATGTGGGAGCGGGCTTGCTCGCGAATGCGCAGTATCAGTAGGCAGATGTGCTGACTGATCCAGCGCTTTCGCGAGCAAG